>JAICHS010000108.1 GCA_025924775.1 Rhodanobacteraceae bacterium | reverse complement strand
GCGGGCCTGGGCCTCGCCTGCGGCCTTGCCACCCTCGACCAGGTCCTCGCCGGACCCGAACGACAGCGCCGGCACGCCACGCTTGGCGAACGAGAAATGATCGGAGCGGAAGAAGTAGCCCGCCTCGGGGTGGCTGTCGGGCGTGAACTTGAGATCGTGGCGCTTGGCGACCGCGATCAGGTCATCCAGCAGGCCGAGTCTGGCGCTGCCCGAAATCGAGAAGTCGCGCGCGGCGCCCTGCGGGCTGAGCGCATCGGTGTTGATATCCGCGACGGTGGTGGCCAGCGGATACAACGGATGGCTGGCGTAGTACTCCGAACCCAGCAGGCCTTTCTCTTCGGCCGTCACCGCCAGGAACACCACGCTGCGCTGCGGCCGCGGCGCGTGCGCGAAGGCGCGGCCCATTTCGAGCAACGCCGCGATGCCGGTGGCATTGTCCACGGCGCCGTTGTAGATGCGGTCGCCGGTGGCGTCCGGGGCGCCGACACCGAGGTGGTCCCAGTGCGCGCTGTAGATGATGGTTTCATCCGGGTACGTGCTGCCGGTGACCTTGCCGACGACGTTGTGCGAGGTGATCTGGTCCACCGCGACGGCGTAGTGCGCGCTGAAGGTTTCGCCCTTGAGCGTCACCGGCTTGAACGCGCGCGTCTGCGCGAGTTTCTTCTGTGCTTCGAAATCCAGGCCCGCGCGCTTGAACAGCGACACCGCGAGGTCGCGCTGGATCCAGCCCTCGAGGCGCGGGTGCGCGGCGGCCGGATCGTCGCGCACGATGTCGAACTGCGCGTTGGTGTTGGAGTTCTTGACGGTGGGCCAGCCATACGACGCGGGCTTGGTCTCGTGCACGATCAGGAGGCCCAGCGCTCCACGTCGCGCGGCCTCCTCGTACTTGTAGGTCCAGCGGCCGTAATAGGTCATCGCCTTGCCGCCGAAATCACCCTTGCCGGTTGCGTAATCGGGATCGTTCACTAGCGCGACCGCGATCTTGCCCTTGAGGTCAACGCCCTTGAAGTCGTCCCAGTGGCGTTCGGGCGCGGTCACGCCGTAGCCCACGAACACCAGCGGCGCGTGGGTGATGTCGACGCGACGCGAACCGTCCTGCGCGGCGCGCAACGCAATCTCGGTGCCTTGCGTCAATTTTTGCGACTTGCCAGCGACGACCAGTTCGATTTCGGGCGTACCGGTGATCTGGAAGCGCGCCAGCGGCACCGCCTGGGTCCAGCCGCGCTTGCCATTTTCCAAGTCGCCGCCAGGCGCGAGCCCGGCGGCCTGCATCTGTTTCGCGATGTAGTCGATGGTCTTGGTTTCGCCCGGCGTCGCCGGACCGCGGCCCTCGAACGCATCGGAAGACAAGGTCTGCACCGTGGCGGCAAGGCGCTGGGTGTCAAACGTCGGGACATAGCCATCGGTGTCGGCGAGGGCGGGACCGGCGAACGCCAGCGCAGCCATCGACATCATCAACCATTTCACGTCGGTCACTCCTGAAGAATGGGGTTTGCATGCAACGACGGCGTCCCGCACCGTGCGCTTGCAGGCGTGCAGGATGCCGCGTCCCCCCATTGGGCCGGCGCACACGCCACGATGCAAGGGACTTTCGTCACACCGGCGGCGCTATGCTGCGTGCAACAGGTTTGCGGACACCCCACATGCTGCCCTTGTTGCTGCTCCAGACCGGCGAAGCGCCGGACGCAGTGCGTACGCGTTGCGGCGGTTTTGCCGACTGGTTCCGCGCGGCGATGCGCCTTGCGCCCGCGACGCTGCGCGTGGTGCGCGTGGATGCGGGCGAGGCGTTGCCACGGCCGGTCGAGGTTGCCGGTGCGGTGATCACGGGCTCGGCCGCCATGGTGACCGACCGTGCCGACTGGAGCGAGCGCACCGCGCAGTGGATTCGCGATGCCATGGCCGCATCCACGCCACTGTTCGGCGTGTGCTACGGCCACCAGTTGATGGCCCACGCGCTGGGCGGACGCGTGGGCTGGCTGCCGGCCGGGCGCGAAATCGGCACGCAAACCGTGGCTCGCAATCCGCATACCGATGGCCACTGGGCGCAAACCCTGCCCGCGACATTCGCCGCGCACACCACCCACCGGCAAGCGGTGCTGGCGCCGCCGCACGGCAGCGCGACGCTGGCGCGGTCCGTGGCCGATCCACACCAGCTGCTGCGCTACGGGCCACACGCACTGTCTTCGCAGTTCCATCCCGAATTCACCGCCCCCATCATGCGCGCGTACATCGCCACGCGCGCCGACGCCTTGCGCCAGGAAGGCCTGGACCCCGATGCATTGGGCGCGCAGGTGCGCGAAACCGAACCCGCACGCGCGTTGCTGGAGCGCTTCGCGCACACGGCATTGGCGCGCCCGTGCGCGGCCGCGTGACTCAGTAACTGCGCTCGCGCAAGCGGCGTTCCACCGCGCCGCGCGACACCAACGCCAGCCCGGCACCGAAACCGAAACCCGCAAGGTGTGCCCACCAGACCACCGCGCCGAAGCCCGGCCCGGCCCAGGTGAACAGCAACTGCAGCAACACCCACATGCCGATAAGCAAGGCCGCGGGCACGCGGATGAACTGCAGGTACAAGCCCAGCGGCAGCACCAGCCCCAGGTGCGCGCGCGGAAACAGCGCCAGGTACGCGCCCAGCGTCGCCGAAACCGCGCCGCTGCAACCGATGATCGGCCGCAGCTGGCCGGACAAGGTCAACGCCCCGACCAGGTTGGCGAATGCACCACCCACCAGGAACAGGAACAGGAACCGGCGCGAACCGAGTGCGCGTTCCGCGGGCAACCCGAAGATCACCAGGAACAGCATGTTGCCGAGCAGGTGCATCCAGTCGGCGTGCATGAACAGCGAAGTGAACGGGCGCAGCCACGAACCCCGATGCAACAGCTCACCATGCTGGAACAAGTGCGCCGGCACGGTGCCCCAGTCGCCCAGCAACTGATAGCGCGTCGCGGGTTGCGCCAACATCAGCCACAGGTAGCAGGCGACGCAAGCCACCACCAGCACCGGCGTGACCCAACGCGGGTGCGGCTGCTTGCGGCTGGGAACGTCGACGAACATGGCGCATACCTTAGCGGGTTGCATTGCGGCGGCCCCGAGTGTCCTTCGCGTCCCCTACGAAATCACCCCATCTCCATCACACGCACGGCCAGCCGCGCGCGTATAGTGCGCCACGCATCGACTTTGCGGCCGTAAGGAATGCAGTCATGCCCGCTGGACCCAGCCGCACGCGACTCCCGTCGTGGGAAGAATTGGCCACCGCGCTCCGCGGCGCCTTGCTGGTGCCCGGCGATCCCGACTACGAAACGCACCGCCACGTCTGGAACGGTGCGATCGACCGGCGTCCGCTGGCCATCGCGCGATGCGTCGATGCAGAAGACGTCGCTGCGACGGTGAAATTCGCCGCGCGCGAACACCTGCCGATGACGGCCCGCGGCGGCGGCCACAACGTGGCAGGACTGGCGGTGCGCGACGACGCCTTGATGCTGGATCTCGGCGCAATGAACCGCGTTGAAGTCGATGCGCAATCGCGCATTGCGCGCGTCGAAGGCGGTGCGCTGTGGCGCGACGTGGATGCCGCGACGCGACCGCACGGCCTCGCCACCACCGGCGGGTTCGTTTCGACCACCGGCGTCGGTGGCTACACGCTCGGCGGCGGCGTCGGTTGGCTGATGCGGCGCTGCGGACTGGCGATCGACAACCTGCTCGAAGCGGAAGCCGTGCTGGCCGACGGGCGCAGCGTCACGGCCAGCGAGACGCGGCATCCCGACCTGTTCTGGGGTTTGCGCGGCGGCGGCGGTGGCCTGGGCGTAGTCACGCGCTTCAGCTTTCGACTGCATGAAGTGGATGAAGTGTTTGCCGGCGTGATGTTCCATTCGCTCGATGCCGCGCCCGGCTTGTTGCGCGCGTTTCGTGCGTTCACGCCCGGCGCGCCCGATGCATGCACCGCGATGCTAGTATTCACAACCGCGCCGCCGCTGCCTTTCCTGCCGCCCGAAGTGCATGGCAAGCGCGTGGTGGCACTCGCCTGGTGCTGGAGCGGCGAGCCGTCAGAGGGCACGCGTGCACTGGCGCCACTTGCCGAATTCGGCCAACCGCTCGGCCGCCATGACGGCGTGATGCCTTACGCCGCATGGCAACAAATGTTTGATCCAGGCGTGCCGGCCGGTGACCACTACTACTGGACGACTTCCCAGTTCGATGCATTCGACGACGCGTTGATCGAAGCACTGGTTCCGCGTGCCGCACAACCTGCCGACCCGCTGTGTGAAGTGCACGTGCACCACCTCGGCGGCGCAGTCGCGCGCGCCGAGCAAGACGCCACCGCCTTCTCCTTCCGCGATGCACCGCTCTTCATCAACGTGATCGGCCACACCGGCGGCGCGGAACGCTTCACGGCCGTACGCGACTGGGTGCACGACACGCGGGCGGCATTGGCACCGCATGCGCGCGCGGGCATGCAGCCGAATTTCGCGGGCGCGGCTGCCGACTTGCGATTGCACGCCCACGACACCGGGACCCATGCGAAGCTTGCGGCGCTGCGCGCACACTACGATCCGGATGGACTCCTCGCGCCCGTTCGCGACGATTGAGCGCCGGCCATTTCTGCCAGCAGCGTGCGAGCTTCGGCCGCAACGTCCTCGAATCGCGCTACGGCGCCTTCGCGCTGCGCGGGTTCGAAAACGTCACCAAGCGCGTCGCGCGTTTTCAGTCTTGCCAGCTCCTGCGCCTTGCGCCATTGCACGAACAACGGCGCGCCGGTCAATTCCCGCACGCGCGCGGCGGCCGCCAGGAAGCGCGCGGCCATGGCGGGCTCGCCGCGTTCGACTGCGAGATAGGCCGTACCCTCGACGCAGCCCGCGGCGCCACGCCAGTTCTGAAACCGGGTAAATCCTTCCAGATCGGACAGCCAGTCTTGTGCCGCACCAGCGAAGTCGCCCAGATAAAAGCGCTGCAGCGCCCGGTTGATGAGCGTGTACGCCCATTGGAAAGAATTCCCGTGCAGGGAGAGGCAGTCCAGCGCCTCGCTGATGCTCGCTTCCGCGTCGCGATGACGATCATTCATTGACTGGGCGATGCCGCGACCGAGCAACGCATTGGAGCGCAACCACCCATCGTCGAGTTGACTCGCGACCGCAAGCACCGATTCCGCACACGCTTCGGCACCGGCGAAATCCCCGACTATTGCGAGTTCAAACGTCAGGATCGCCTCACCCGCCGCGCCCAGCCAGGTATTCCCCTGGTCCCTGGCCAGGGCGATGCCTTCGCGCAATCGCATTCCTGCGCGTTCGTGCATTCCCGAAAATTGCAGGGCCACGCCGCAAGCGATCGATGCCCGCGCAAGATGGCGCGAGGATGCATGACTCGCCCGCAGCGCCTTCTCCGCCCATTCCACCGACTGGTGGTAATCGGTGCTGCCGCGAAAATACCAACAAAGATTGCCAACCAGCGCCAGCGCGTCGTCAACGAGATCCGGCTGCGTCAGCGCAAAATCGAACGCCGCATGCAGATTGGCCCATTCGCGTCGGACGCGGTCAAACCACAACTGATAACGGTTGCTGCGGATTTCCGTGTAGATGCGTTCGGTAAGTGCCACGAAATGCGCGAGGTGCGCTGCCCGCACTCGTCCTTCGTATTCGCTTGCGGCCATGCGCCCCTGTGCAAACAGCCGCACGCTGTCGAGCAGGCGATAGGAAGGCGGATTGGTCGTGGTATCGACAGCGAGCAGCGATTTGTCGACCAAGCCGCCCAGCAGGTCCAGCGTCTGTTCCTCGTCAAGCCCGAACACCGCACCCACCGCACTCGCACCACTGAGCGTGCAAGCGCCCACGAAGACACTCAATCCGCACAGCAGCGACTGTTCGCGCTCCGACAACAGCGCGAAGCTCCACTCGATCAGCGCACTCAACGTCTGGTGGCGAGCGGGGCGATTCGGATTGTCCTCGGACAGGCTGAGAAGGCGACCCTCCATGCGTATCAGGAGTTGTTCCGGACTCAGCAGACGCAGGCGTGCCGCGGCCAGTTCGAGTGCGAGTGGCAATCCTGCGACGCGACGGCAAATCTCGGCCACCGTGGCGGCGTTGGCCCGGGTCAACGTGAACCCGGATGCGCAAGCCTGCGACCGCAGCAACAATAATCGGACCGCCGGGATCGAAGACAGCGAAGCGATCTGCTCATCCGTCGTCCATTCGCCCGGCGAGGGCACCTGCAATGGCGGCAATCCGTAGAGCGACTCTCCCGCACAGTTCAGGCGCTGCTGGCTGGTTACAAGGATGTGCAAGTCCGCGCAGGCTGAAAGCAGGCTCGCAACTGCCCTGCCCAGCGGCTCGGCAATGCGTTCGCAATTGTCGAACACCAGCAGCACCTGCCGTTTTTGCAGCAGTTCGCCCAGGCGCGCGATCAGCTGCTCCGCGTCGGTCGCCGCATGGATGTCGAACATGCCCGCCACCCACCGAATCAGCGTGTCGCCGCCAGTTTGCGGCGTGCAGTCGAACAGCCATACGCCATCCGGAAAATCCGGTGCAACCGAGCGCGCCGTTTCAAGCGCTGCCTGGGTCTTGCCGACGCCACCGGGACCGGTAATTGTGACCAGCCGATGTTCGCGCAACATCAGCTTCAGTGCCTCGATGTCGGGATCGCGCCCGATCAGCGGCTCCGTCCGTTCGGGCAACCGCGCCCGCGCGGGCGGCGCAAAGCGCAGTGTGGGAGCGCCTTTCTCCGCAACGTGCTGCAACGGTGCGATGAAACGATAACCCAGCCCGTGCACGGTCTGGATGCAGCGCGGCGCTTCGCTGTCGTCCGCCAGCGCGCGACGTAATTGCGCAACGATTCGATTGAGCGTGGCGGGGGTGACGAAACTGTGGCCCCACACGGCGTCCAGCAACTGGTCTCGGGTCAGCAACTGGTCCGGATGTGCCAGGAACTCCAGCAATACCGCGAAGGCCTTTGGCTCGATCGCGAATTCCCTACCATCGCGCGACAGCCGGTGCGCACTCGCGTCGACGACCACGTCTGCGAAGGCGAACGTGCCAAGGACCGCCGTCTGTTCGGCGTATTCGTGCCTTTCCATGCCGCCGCGCGCCCCGCCCGGACCACGTCAACGCCACTGCTGCACTCTCCCGATTTCCCTACCGAAACCTCATGACTCGCATCGGGTTCCGGGCGCAGTTTATACCCCCGGATGGACGGTGCATTCCGCCATCCATCGGGACAACTTTCTTGAGGAGAGCGCCATGAATACCCGCTTGTACGCATCCGTTGCACTGGCCCTGATGGGCCTGTCCAGTATTGCCATGACCCATCAGGCCGAAGCCTGCGGGCTGAACCTGGTCAAGTCGGCCAACGGCCAGTGGAAGATCGCGCCACCGGC
>JAICHS010000107.1 GCA_025924775.1 Rhodanobacteraceae bacterium | reverse complement strand
GTCAACAAGATCCTGAAAGACATCGTGGTGCGCTCGAAGCTGCTGGCCGGCTTCCGTTCGCCGTACGTGCCGGGCTGGGATTGCCATGGCCTGCCGATCGAGATCGCGGTCGAAAAAAAGTACGGCAAGGTCGGGCACAAGATTGACGCCGACGCGTTCCGCCAGCACTGCCGGGACTACGCGGCACAGCAGATCGACCTGCAGCGCCACGACTTCAAGCGCCTGGGCGTGCTGGGCGACTGGGAACACCCGTACCGCACGATGGACTTCCGCTACGAGGCGGACATTCTGCGCGCGCTGGCCAAGGTGTATGCCAACGGCCACGTCGTGCGCGGCTTCAAGCCGGTGCACTGGTGTTTCGATTGCGGCTCGGCATTGGCCGAGGCGGAAATCGAATACGCCGACATCTCCTCGGATGCCATCGACGTCGCGTACGACGCCCTGGATCCGCAAACGCTGGCCGCGAAGTTCGGCGTCAGCGTGGATGCGGCCACCATTGTCGCGGTACCGATCTGGACCACCACGCCGTGGACGCTGCCCGCCAGCTTCGCCGTGACCCTGGGGCCGGAACTGGACTACGTGCTGGTGGAAGGCCCGGCGCGCGACGGCAAGCGCGTGCTGCTGGTCATCGCCGAAGCGCTGGTCGACAAGGCGCTGGCGCGTTACGGCCTCCCCGAGACCAAGGTGCTCGGTCGCGCCAAGGGCGCGGTGCTTGAGAACCTGCGCCTGAAACACCCCTTCTACGACCGCGAAATCCCGCTGATCCTGGGCGACCACGTTTCGGCCGAAGACGGTACGGGCGCCGTCCACACCGCCCCGGGCCATGGTGCCGACGACTTCGTGGTTGGCCAGAAATACGGCATCGTCGCGGCGACGCCGGCCAACGTGCTGAATCCGGTCGGCCCCAACGGCGTGTACCTGCCGGGCACGCCGATCTTCGAGGGCCAGCATATCTGGAAGGCCAACGGCGCCGTCATCGACCTGCTGCGCGAACGCGGCGTGCTGCTGGCCGCCAACAAGATCATGCACAGCTATCCGCACTGCTGGCGACACCATACGCCGGTCGCGTTTCGCACCACGCCGCAGTGGTTCATTGCCATGGACGCCAAGGGCCTGCGTGCGAACGCGCTGGACGCGATCCACCACGCGGTGAAGTTTTACCCGGATTGGGGCGAAGAGCGCATCGGCAACATGGTCGAGGGACGCCCGGACTGGTGCATCAGCCGCCAGCGCACCTGGGGCGTGCCGATCGCGCTGGCCGTGCACAAGGTCACCGGCGTGCCGCATCCACGCAGCGCCGAATTGCTGGAAAAGGTTGCGGCAAGGGTCGAACGCGATGGCATCGACGCGTGGTACGCGCTGGATCTTGCGGACCTTCTGGGCGAGGAGGCCAAGGACTACGAGAAAGTCCGCGACATCCTCGACGTATGGTTCGATTCCGGAACCTCGCACTTTTGCGTGCTGGACCAGCGCCCCGAACTGCATCGCAATCCGGGTGACCGGGTGATGTACCTGGAAGGTTCGGACCAGCATCGCGGCTGGTTCCAGTCGTCCCTGCTGACCAGTTGCGCGATGCACGGCCACGCGCCGTTCGACGAGGTGCTCACCCACGGGTTCACCGTGGATGCGCAGGGCCGCAAGATGTCGAAGTCGCTGGGCAACGGCATCGAGCCGCAGGACGTGATGAACCGCTACGGCGCCGACATCCTGCGCCTGTGGATCGCGTCGGCCGACTATCGCAACGAGATGGCGCTGTCGGACGAGATCCTGAAGCGCGTCGCCGACAGCTATCGGCGCATCCGCAACACTTGCCGGTTCCTGTTGGGCAACCTCGACGGTTTCGATCCCGCGCGCGACCTGTTGACGGTCGATCGCATGCTGCTGCTCGACCAGTGGGCCGTGCGCTGCGCGCGCGACGTGCAGGATGCGGTGGTCGCGGCGTACGCGCGCTACGATTTTCCGGAAGTGGTGCAGCGCGTGCAGAACTTCTGCACCAACGAGATGGGCGCGTTGTACCTCGACATCACCAAGGACCGCCTGTACACAATGCCGGCCGGCAGCCATGGCCGGCGCAGCGCACAGTCGGCGATGCTGCGGATCCTGGAGGCGATGGTGCGCTGGCTGGCGCCGCTGTTTGCGTTCACCGCCGAGGAAATCTGGGGCCAGATGCCGCGCGAGATGCACGTGCCCACCGAAATCCGCGGCGGCTTCACGGCGCGCGACGCCTCGGTGCTGTTCGAAACCTGGTACCAGGGCTTGCGCGAAACCCAGGACGCTGGCGAACAGCGGCGCTGGTGGGCCGACCTGCTGGCGACCCGCGAGACCGCGGCGCGCGTGCTGGAAGGCATGCGCAAGGACGGGAAAATCGGCTCGTCGCTGGATGCCACGCTGGTCATCCATACCGACGCCGCGACCCTGGAACGCTACCGCCACGTCGCCGATGAATTGCGGTTCTTCTTCATCGTGTCCGACCTCCGGCTGGATGCGGGCGCGGCGCCCGCCGATGCGGCGTTGGCCGAACTGGAAGGCGGCGCCAAGGCCTGGGTGTCGGCGGCGGTCAGCGGCGCCCCCAAGTGCGTGCGTTGCTGGCACCATCGTGACGATGTCGGACAGCACGCGGAGCATCCCGAGCTGTGTGGACGCTGTGTCGAAAACGTCGCGGCGTTCGACGGTCACGGCAGCGGAGAAAACCGGCGCTGGTTCTGACGCTCGGCTACCCGATTCACGCTATACGTCAGCCATCAATGTTTCTCGTCATTCCGTGGCCGCGCGCGCCGTTCGCGGGCGGAACCCGGAATCGGTCTGGTGTCGGCCGGCATTGCAAAACCGATTGACTCGCGCCATCCGCGGCTTGGCCATGACCGCGACTGGCCGATCGCGTTCAGTGCGGACGACAAGGTGGTGTGGCTCATTGGCCCGGCAAGCCGGGCGAAGAGGCGCAGTTCGTGTCTGGCACCGACATGACCGTGTTGGCGCAGTGTTCGCCCGTCCACCAGCTGGACGGCATGAAGGTCAGGGTCATGCTGATCGTGGGTGGGCGCGACACCCGCGTGCCGCCGGTGCAGGGCATGGACATGCACATCGCGCTGCTGCAAAGGAAGATTGCGCACGTGTGGCTGTACAAGCTCGACGAATGGCATGGGTTCTACAACCAGCAGAACATCGCCGAGCTGTTCGAAAAAGTGGATGCGTTCCTGGCCGCCAACATCGGGCCGGTTGCGGGCGCTGCGAATGCGCGGCGGTTTCAGCGACGGCCAAGGATCGCGCGCAGGCGCGCGCCAACAATGGACCCTTGTAGGAGCCGGCCTGCCGGTGATTGTCGCGCGCAGGCACGCGCTTACTCCCATTCGCCGATCCGGCCCATCCTGATCCGGTTCGCGAACAGCGAGAACGCGAGCTTGCCGGCCAGGCCCTGCGAGCGTTGTACCCATGGTGGCAGGAACCGCGGCGGGGCAACCGAACCGTCCTCGAAGCACGGCCGCAGCGCGATCGCATCCTCCAGCGCCAGCTTGCCCGCGAACAGGTGCTGCAGCAGGTCCAGCCGCCGGCGCTTGAAGGCCCAGCGGAAGAAGGTGTGCACGGTCAAGAGGCCCGCGAGGTACACGTTGTCCTTGGTGAACGCGGCGCCGCCGGTGGCCGGCACGCCCCGGTACACGCGCTGGGTGGAATAAAAGCTGTCGGCGATGTTCTGGCCGTGTGCGCGGAACCAGCGGTAGACCTCCACGAAGTCCGCGCCGTTCAGCGCCATGTCGATCGCCAGGATGCGCAGGCTGATGCGCTGCAGCCGCGCGATGTCGATCGAACCCGACATCAATTCCGCGAAAACCGCCAGGCCTTCCTGGGTCGCGGTGGCGCGCGGCGCGGTGCGCGAAAGTGATTTCAGGACCGGTTGCGCGCGGCCGTTGCGGGCGGTCAGGGTGTGCACGAACGCCTCGTGCGCCAGCAATTGCGAGCGGTCGTATTCGGTGAAGCAGGTGGCGCCGCGCAGGCGGATGCGGGTGGCGCCCGCGGCGGCCTTGGCGGTCAGCTCAGGGTCGATTTCGACGCGCACCTTGCCGGAGCCGAAGCAGGCGTCGACTTCCGCCTGCACCTCGTCGCGCAGCACGTCGGCCTGGATGCAGTATTCGGCTTCCGGAAGCGCCCGGCCGTCGCCCAGTTCGTCCGCGATTTCAAGAAAGTAGTTCGCGGCGTCGAGGTTGGTCTGGCCGCCGCCGGGAAGTGCGTCGCCAGGCCGGCCGTACAGCTCGATGGAAGGCACAGTCACGCCCGGCGTGCCGACGGCTTCCAGCATGCGCGCCGCGGTTTGCCACGACGCGGCGCTGCGCGCGAGGTACGCGCCCAGCGGATGCGAGGCATCCGCCGCGGCGGCGATCGCTGCCAGTTCCGCGCGCGGCGCCGAGAAATCCGGCACGCGGTATTCGAACCGCGGCAATGTTTCGTGCCCGGCCTCGAGGGTTTCCAGGAACCGCCGCTCGACCGCCACCGGCCAGGCCACGGTATCCAGCACGCGGATGCCGCGCACCGCTTCCACCAGCCGCCGGTCGAGCGCGGCGCACGCGTCGACGGCGGTTGCGGCGGCGCTCACGGCGCAGCGCCGGTTGCCGTACGCATGCACTGTTCCAGCTCACGGCACACCTGGCGTGCGCCGCGCGGGCGGGCGCGAAAGCGCACGCTGTTGCCGAGGACGCACGGCGTGCGCAGCACGACGTAAACCAGGTTGCGCGCGCTTTCGGCATCCACCGAACCGATATTGGCCAGCGGTGCGCGCACGGACTGGCGGCCGCGGCGCAACCACAGTTCGTCGCCCGCAAGCCATGCCTCATCCAGCGTGTCGCGTGGTGGCAACGGCAGCACGCCGAGCGCGCCCGGAATACCCAGTGCGACCAGCCCGCCCGGAACCAGCCACGCCATCACCTTGTCGGTGTGCCCGCCGAGCGCAGCCAGCAACAGGACCGCCAGCGCGGCCGCGATGACCCCGAACGCATACCAGCGCGCCACGCGCGGCCGGATGCGCGTGGACAGGCGCCGCCGGCGTGGCCGCGGTGGATACGATTGCGGAGACGACGAGGCGCTCATGCCGGTACGCGGGCGCGACGCTGTGGCCGGCGTGGCACGGCGGCGCCCGTTACTCGCGGTCCGGCCGTTCGCGCCGGCGCTGCGTGCGGATGGGCTCGTGGCTGCCGCGCAGCTGATCCTCATAGCGCGACGCCTGTTCCTCACGCTGGTCGCGCAATTTCAGATAGTGCCGCCAGCGTGCGTGGTCCAGTTCGCCCGCTTCCAACGCCGCGCGCACCGCACAGCCTGGCTCGTTGCCGTGGCTGCAGTCCGCGAAGCGACACTGCTCGGTCAAGGCGTCGATGTCCTCGAACAGTTCAAGGTCCTCGTCGCCGGTCAGCTTCAGTTCGCGCATGCCGGGGCTGTCGATCAGGCACGCGCCGCACGGCAGCGGCAGCAGCGCCCGATGGGTGGTGGTGTGACGGCCGCGGTCATCGCCCGCGCGGGTTGCCGCGGTCGGCATGCGCTGCTCGCCCAGGAGCGTATTGGTGAGCGTGGACTTGCCGGCGCCGGAAGAACCTACCAGCGCAGCCGTCGTGGCAACCGCGAGGAAGGCATCCAGCGCCGTGACGCTGGCGGCATCCTTGCCGTTGATCGCGGCGATCGCGGTGCCGGCGGGCAGCCGTTGGCGCAACGCTTCGAGCGCGGCGTCGGTCGTCGCCGCGTCCACTTGGTCACGCTTGGTCAGTACCACCACCGGCGTGGCGCCAGAGCCCTCGATCAGGGCGAGGTAACGTTCGATGCGCGCCGGGTTGAAGTCACCGTCCAAACCCGTCAGCACGAACACGGTGTCGATGTTGGTGGCAATGATCTGGCGTGCGTAGCGCTCGCCGGCGGCTGCCCTGGCCAGCACGCTGCGGCGCGGCAGGACCTCCACGATGCGTGGCGGCGCGCCCGTCTCGATCACGACGAAGTCACCCACCGCGGGGCGCTCGGTGGGATCGAGCGTACGCTTCAGGAATTTCGGCGCGGGCTGCGCATTGAAGGCGCGTTCGCCGTCGTGGACTTCGTAGCCGGCGCGGTGCTGTGCGGAGACGCGGGCCAGGTGGTGCCCGGCGGGAAGTGCGGGAAGGGTGCCTTGCCAGCCGATGCGTTGCGTGGCCGGTGCGGAGTGCGTGGAAGCGGTTGCCATGGCGGGATCGGACCGTCCGATCGATCGGTTGGGAGTGTTTGCGGACACCGGAAACGGCGCTAGCATGCCCGATCCCTCGAACGTTTGCAGCCATGCGCCCATCCGCCGTTCATCCCGGCTTCCACCTTGCCGACGTCCGTTACGAAATCCGCGGTGCGCTGGCGCGGCGTGCGCGTGCACTGGAGGTCGCAGGCCACGTGGTGTTGCAGCTCAACCTCGGCAACGTGGGCCGGTCTGGAGCGCATCGTCGCGTTGGCCCAGCCTGACACCCTCGGCGCATTGACCGCGGCCAGGGTACGCTTCGTGCATCGAAGTACGCATGGGGTTGCGTGAGTTGCGCGTTCGCCCTTCGATGCCTCAAGGCGGACGGCGTGCTGGAGCCGATGTCGTGAATGCTTTTTCCTTCCTTGCGCTGGGCGATTCCTACACCATCGGTGAGGGCGTGGCTGCCGCTGAACGCTGGCCGTTGCAACTGGCGTCGCGATTGCGTCGGGAAGGCATCGGCTGCAGCGATCCGAGGATCGTTGCCACGACGGGCTGGACGACGGGCGAGCTTGCCACCGCGATGGACGCGGAGACGTTCGCGCCACGGTACGCGTTGGTGACGCTGCTGATCGGCGTCAATGATCAATATCGCGGGCGGCCGCTGGATGAGTATCGCGAACAGTTCCAAACGTTGTTGCAACGCGCGATCGGGCTTGCCGATGGCGATGCCGCACGCGTGATCGTGGTGTCGATCCCCGACTGGGGCGTCACGCCGTTCGCGGCGCGCGAAGGTCGCGACCCGGCGCGCATTGCCCGCGAAATCGACTCATTCAATGCTGCGGCGCGAGCGGAAGCCGAGGCCGCTGGCGCGCGCTGGGCCGATGTGACGTCGTTGTCACGCGCGCCCGATTTGCGCAATGAGCTGGTCGCCGACGGGCTGCATCCTTCCGGCAAGCAGTACGCACGCTGGGCGACTGCGATCCTGCCTGTGGTGCGTGCCGCATTGAAAGCTGCATGAAGCGTGCTCATCCTCCCCCCTTCCGAAGGCGGTCAGGGGGATGGCTGTTTGCACGCTGTGGCGGCATTTTCCTGCGGCGGCCTTCGACGGCCACCGCGACGCCCTTCAGGCCAACGGAGCCGTGAGAACGCGCGGTTATCATGCGCGTTTCGCCGCGTCGTGACGCAAGGATTCCATTTGAGCAAGCTTCCCAAACCCAAT
>JAICHS010000106.1 GCA_025924775.1 Rhodanobacteraceae bacterium | reverse complement strand
CCCATGCCTTTCCAGCGCAACCGCGCCCGCTTGTCGTTTCCGTTTCATCTTGCCGTGGCGCTGGTCATGGCGGCTGCCGTGGTCGCGGGCAGCGCGTTCGCCGATGCCGCCGACGCGCACATCTCGCCGCCGCAGGACACGCCGTATCCCGGCACCCTCGAGCTGCACGTGGATGCCAGCGACACGCGCCAGGGCATTTTCCGCGTGCACGAGACGATCCCCGTGCAGGCGGGCGAGTTGACGCTGCTGTATCCGAAATGGCTGCCGGGCGATCATTCGCCATCGGGCCCGATCGACAGGCTGGCCGGCCTCGCGGTTACCGCGAATGGCCAGAGGCTGGCGTGGAAGCGCGACAAGTACGACGTGTACGCGTTCCGTGTGGACGTGCCGCAGGGCGTATCCAGCCTCGACGTGGATTTCCAGTTCCTGTCCGGGCGTGGCTCGCACGCCTTCATCCAGATGACCGACAAGATGTTGGCGCTGGAATGGAATACGGTGTCGCTGTATCCGGCGGGCCACTATTCGCGTCGGATCACGGTCGTGCCCAGCGTCACCTTCCCGCAGGGCTGGCAGTTCGGCACCGCGCTGGAGCAGGCCTCGCGCAGGGGCGACACGGTCACGTTCAAGCCGACGATCTACAACACGCTGGTGGATTCGCCGATCTACGCGGGCAAGTATTTCAAGCGCGTGGACCTTGACCCCGGCGCCAAGGCCGCGGTGCATCTCGATGTGTTTGGCGATGCGCCGAAGGATCTGGTGATGACGCCGCAGCAGCTGCAGGTGCATCGCAACCTCGTGACGCAGGCCTACCGCCTGTTCGGCTCGCATCACTACGACCATTACGACTTCCTGTTCTCGCTGTCGGACCAGTTGAGCGGCAACGGGCTGGAGCACCACCAGTCCAGCGAGGATGGCGCCGACCCGGACTACTTCACCGACTGGGCCAACAACGCGCCCAACCGCGACCTGCTGGCACACGAGTACACGCATTCGTGGAACGGCAAGTTCCGCCGTCCGGCCGATTTGTGGACGCCCAACTTCAACGTGCCGATGGGCGATTCGCTGCTGTGGGTGTACGAAGGCCAGACGCAGTACTGGGGGTTCGTGCTGACCGCGCGCGCAGGGCTGTGGACGCCCGAACAGTTCCGCGATGCGCTGGCGATGGTGGCGGCCAACTACGACCGCAACCGCCCGGGTTTCCAGTGGCGCACGCTCACGGATACCACCAACGATCCGACCGCCGCACACCGCGCGATGCTGCCGTACCGCAGCTGGCAGATGAGCGAGGAGTACTACTCCGGCGGGCAGATGCTGTGGCTCGCGGTGGACGCGAAGATCCGCGCGCTCACCCACGACCGGAAATCGCTGGACACCTTCGCGAAAAATTTCTTCGGCGTGGACAACGGCAGCTTCGTCACCAAAACCTACACCTTCGATGACATCGTCGCCGCGCTGAATGGTGTGGTGAAGTACGACTGGGCCGGTTTCCTCGACCGTTACGTCAATCAACTGGAGCCGCCGTTCACCAAGGGCCTCGAGGCGACCGGCTGGAAGCTGGTCTACACCGACCAGGAAAGCCCGTACGAGAAACAGTACGAGAGCCAGCCGCAGTCGCCGCGCCACATCTTCAACTTCACGTATTCGATCGGCCTGACGCTGACCAAGGATGGCGGCATCAACGACGTGCGCTGGGACGGCGCCGCGTTCAAGGCGGGCGTCGGCAGCGGCGGCACCGTGGTGGCCGTCAACGGTCAGGCCTACAAGGCCAGCGTGTTGAAGCAGGCGATCACCGCCGCCAAGGGCAGCAAGGCCCCGATCGAACTGCTGATCAAGTACCAGGGCGACTACACGACCGTACCGGTGGCTTACCACGGCGGCCTGCAGTACCCGCACCTGGTGCGCGTCGACGGCGCGCCGGATTACCTGTCGCAGATCATCGCCGCGAAAAAATGAGCGGGAGCCCCGAAATGTCCAGATCCCATGCATTCCATCCCCGTCCCTTGCGCCTCACCGTCGCGCTGGCCGCGCTGCTGCTGAGCGCGCTGTTCGCCGGTACCGCGCTGGCCGACGCCGCCGATGCGCATGTCCCGCCACCGCAGGACACGCCGTACCCCGGCACCATCGATCTGCACGTGGACGCCAGCGACATCGGCCAGGGCATCTTCCGCGTGCACGAAACGATCCCGGTGCAACCGGGTCCGCTGACGCTGCTGTATCCGAAGTGGATACCTGGCAACCACTCGCCGAGTGGCCCGATCGACAAGCTGGCCGGCCTCGTGATCACCGCCAACGGCAAGCCACTCAAGTGGACCCGCGACCAGTACGACGTGTATGCGTTCAAGCTGGACGTGCCGCAGGGCGTGTCCAGCCTCGATGTGAAATTCCAGTACCTGTCCGCGCGCAGTCACGACGAGGGCCCGGTCGAGATGACGCCCGCGATGCTGGCTCTCACCTGGCACAAGGATTCGCTGTACCCCGCCGGGCACTACACGCGCCGCATCACGTATCAAGCCAGCATGACGCTGCCCGCCCACTGGAAGTTCGGCACCGCGCTGGAAGTGGCTTCGCAGTCGGGCAACACCGTCACCTTCAAGCCCACGACCTACAACACGCTGGTGGATTCGCCGGTGTACGCGGGCATCAACTACAAGCGGCTCGACCTCAACCCCGGCGGCAGGGCGCCGGTGCACATGGACGTGTTCGCCGACTCGGTCAGCGACCTCGCGGTGACGCCGGAACAGCTCAAGGGCCTGCGCAACGTCGTCACCCAGGCGCAGCGGTTGTTCGATTCGCATCACTACGAGCACTACGATTTCCTGTTCTCGCTGTCCGACGAGCTGAGCCGCAAGGGCTTGGAACACCACCAGTCCAGCGAAGACGGCACCAAGGCCGACTACTTCACCAAGTGGAAGGAAAACTGGCCGACGGCGGGCAACCTGCTGGCGCACGAATACACGCACTCGTGGAACGGCAAGTTCATGCGCCCGGCCGACCTGTGGACGCCCAACTTCAACGTGCCGATGGGCGATTCGCTGCTGTGGGTGTACGAAGGCCAGACGCAGTACTGGGGCTTCGTGCTGGCGGCCCGCGCCGGCCTGTGGACGCCGGACCAGTTCCGCCAGGCGATCGCGATGGTCGCCGCCAACTACGATCGCAACCGCCCCGGGTTCGCGTGGCGCACCTTGCAGGACACCACCAACGACCCGACCATCGCGCAGCGCGCGCCGCTGCCGTATCGCAACTGGCAGATGAGCGAGGAGTACTACTCCGCGGGCCAGATGATGTGGCTGGCGGTGGATGCCAGGATCCGCGCGCTGACGCACGGCAAGCAGTCGCTGGACAGCTTCGCCAAGGCGTTCTTCGGCGTGGACAGCGGCAGCTTCGTCACCCAAACCTACACCTTCGATGACGTCGTCCACGCGCTGGACGGCGTGGCCAAATACGACTGGGCCGGCTTCCTGCACCGCTATCTCGACCAGCTGAATCCGCCGTTCGACGAAGGCTTGGCGTCGACCGGCTGGAAGCTGGTCTATACCGACCAGCCCAACGATTACGCGAAGTTGATTTCGAAGCGCCGTCACGGCGACGTCAGCGCGGCATTCGGCATCGGCCTCATGATCGGCAAGGGCGGCAAGATCAGCGACGTGCGCTGGAACGGCCCCGCGTTCAAGGCCGGCATTGGCACCGGCGAAACCGTGGTCGCGGTCAACGGTCAGGCGTATGGCTCGGACGTGCTGAAGGATGCGGTGGTGGCAGCCAAGGGCGGCAGCGCGCCGATCGAGTTGTTGCTCAAGCACCAGGGCCGGTACAAGACGGTGCCGGTGGCCTACCACGGTGGCCTGCAGTATCCGCACCTCGAGCGCATCCAAGGCACGCCGGATTACCTCGACCAGATCATCGCGGCCAAAAAGTAGCGCGCTTGCACTCGACGGCGGGTTCGCCAGAATGGGTTGGATCACCCACGGACCAGGCCCATGCCTCCAAAACGCAAATCACCGGCCGCGCGGCGGCCTGCTGCAGGGCCCGCGGCCGCGTGGGGCGGCATCACCGAAACCCCCACGCCGCCGCCCGAGGACGTCGCCTACCCGGGCGTGATCGCGCTGCACGTCGATGCCAGCGATACCGCACAGGGCATCTTCCGCGTGCAGCAGACGGTTCCGGTACGCGTCGGCAAGCTGGTCCTGCTGTATCCGAAATGGTTGCCAGGCAACCATTCGCCCACCGGTCCCATCGACAAGCTCGCGGGACTCGAGATCCGCGCCAATGGCCGGCCGCTGGCGTGGTCGCGCAACGCCTACGACGTGTACGCCTTCCACGTCGATGTGCCCGCGGGCGTATCCAGACTGGACGTGCGCTTCCAGTACCTGTCGGCGCGCACCCGTGGCGAAGGGCCGGTCGAAATGACCGACGCGATGCTGGACCTGGTGTGGAGCAAGGTTTCGCTGTATCCGGCCGGCCACTTCACGCGCCACATCACCTTCGCGCCGCGCGTCACGCTGCCCGCGGGCTGGGGGTTCGGCACTGCGCTGGAGACGCAGTCGAAGTCGGGTGCGCGCGTGCGCTTCAAGCCGGTGGCCTACGACACGCTGGTCGATTCGCCGATTTACGCGGGGCGCCACTTCAAGCGCATCGACCTTGCGCCGGGTGCGAAGGTGCCGGTGCACATGGCGATGGTCGCCGATGCGCCGCGGTACCTTGAGGCCAGCGAAGCGCAATTGCAGCCGCATCGCAGCCTCGTCACCCAGGCCACGCGGCTGTTCGGCGCGCAGCACTACGACCATTACGATTTCCTGGTGTCACTGTCCGACGTCATGAGTCCCAAGGGGCTGGAACACCATCAGTCCAGCGAGGACGGCGTGCACGCCGCGTATTTCACCGACTGGCAGCACGGCGCCCCCCGCCGCGACCTGCTGGCGCACGAATACACGCACTCGTGGAACGGCAAGTTCCGGCGTCCGGCGGACCTTGCCACGCCCAACTTCAACGTGCCGATGAGCGGCTCGCTGCTGTGGGTGTACGAGGGCCAGACGCAGTACTGGGGCTTCGTGCTGACCGCGCGTGCGGGCCTGTGGACGCCCGGGCAATTCTGCGATGCGCTGGCGCAGGTGGCCGCGCGCTACGACCGCGGCCGCCCCGGGTTCGGCTGGCGCACGTTGGCGGATACCACCAACGATCCGGTGATCGCGCGCCGCGCGGCGCTGCCGTATCGCAACTGGCAGATGAGCGAGGAGTACTACAGCGCGGGCCAGCTGCTGTGGCTGACAGTGGATGCAAAAATCCGCGCGCTGACCGACGGTCGGCGCGCGCTGGATCATTTTGCCAAGCGCTTTTTCGGCGTCGGTGGCGGCAGCTTTGCGACGCGCCCCTACGTGTTCGAGGACGTGGTGGACGCGCTGGAACGGGTGGTGTCCCATCGCTGGGCCGGCTTCCTGCGTGCACGCATCGATGCCCACAAGCCGCCGCTGGATGGCTTGGCCGCTGCGGGCTGGAAGCTCGCGTACACCGATACCGCCAGCGACTTCGAGCAGGCCTTTACGCGGCGCTACCACGTGCAGTCCGGCCTGATGTATTCGCTGGGCCTTGCACTGGGCAAGGATGGCACCATCGGCGACGTGCGCTGGGATGGCCCCGCGCAGCGCGCCGGCGTCACCTCGGGGGCCACGCTGGTCGCGGTGGATGGTCTTGCCTGGAAGCCGGGGGTGCTCACCGATGCGCTCAAAGCGGGCACACGGTCGAAAGCGCCGTTGGAACTGTTGCTGAAATTCCAGGATCGTTACCGCAGCGTGCCCGTGGATTACCACGGCGGCCTGCAGTATCCGCACCTCGTGCGGGTGGAAGGCAAGCCGGATTACCTGTCTCAGATCATCAAGGCGCGTTAGCCGGCGCGTGGCTACTGCAGGCGACCCGCGGGCAACCGGCGGGATACCTGGTCGGCGAGTACGCTGCGCGCCGTACGCTCGGCGTGAGGCGACAGCGACGCCAGCAACGCGACGTCATTCGCGACCCGTACCACCACCGGGATGCCGTCGCGATAGACGATGCGCGAGCCAGCCAGCGCCGGAACCCTGGTGCCCGGCAACACGCTGCCGACGATGTTCAATGGGTCCGCGCCGCTGATCGCCACGCAGGTGCCAGCGGGCGCGCGCTTGCGCACCCGGCGCAGGGCTTCGACTGCTTCGGCCAGCGCGAACTGCTCGCCCGCGATGCCCTCGACGAACCGCCCGCCGCGGATTTCGCCCCGCGCTTCCAGCCGCTGGTACACGCGCCGCAGCTCGCGCCAAGGCGGCAGCCACGCGGCCTCGCGTTCAAGCAGTTTCCAGAACACCACGCCCCAGCGGCGCAGCAGGACGCGCGCGACGTGTTCCAAGCGTTCCCCTTCCCCCGCATGTGGGGGTGCATCATTGCCCCCTCCCACTCGCACTGCGCGCTCGTCTCCCTCACCCGCGTGCGGGGGAGGGGTGGGGTGGGGGAAGGTAGGCGAAGACGCAACCGCATGCGGGACCAGGCTCCAGCGCCCGACGTCCTGGATGCCGCCCAGCAGGTGTCGCGCGAGGCGACGGTAGCGCGCGTGCCGGCGTTGCGCCGCCGGGCGCAACAGGGCGCGCAGACCCGCGAAGCTGTCGGCGCCCGCCATGCCCGCACCGACCAGTTCACCCAGTGCGTTTTCCAGTTCCACTCCGAGCAGGCGCGCGCCTTCGGCAATGTCGTCGAAGAACGACGCGCCATGCTGCGCCAGGAACTCGGCGACGGCTTGCGCGCGCGAGGACAGCGCGGGTGCCTCGGCCGCGTATGCGGCCAGCGCGTGCCACGTCCGCAGCTGCGAGCGTGGCAACAGCACGATGGGCGACGCGCGCACCGGTCCCGCGTGCCTGCCTGCGGACGGGGCGCGCAGCCGGGCCCAGGCGATCCGCCCGGCGCCGCACAACGCGTCCAGCCAGGCCATGTCGTAACCGGCAATGCGTGCAGGCAGCAGCTGCGACTCCCACGCACCCGCCGGGGCCTCGAAGCCTTCCAGTTGCGCCAGCACCACCGCCAGCGCATCCGGGCCGTGCAGGTGCGTATCCGGCGTCGCGTGTTGCCAGTCCAGCAGGAAGCGCATGAAGTCGGCGGGTGCGACGGGTTCGATTTCGCGGCGCAGGCGCTGCAGCGTGCGGCGGTGGATGCGCGCCAGCAAGGCGCGGTCGCACCATTCATCTTGTAGCGACGCATCGGGCATCCTGCCGCGAGCGTCGCGCAGACGATCGCGGCCAAGACGCGACGCGTCTGCCGGAACGACTGGCGAGGCGATCGATCCGCCGGCACGTCCCTGTGCCGGATCAACAGCAGCCCGAGAGGTAAAGTGGCCACGCATCGCGACGCCTTCGCGTTCCAGCGCGACCAGCGCGATGGCGAGGTCGTTGTCATCGACGCCGAACGCCTGCGCCAGTTCGGTGGCGCAGATTGGCCCGACGCAACCCAGCCGTGCACGCAGGACTT
>JAICHS010000105.1 GCA_025924775.1 Rhodanobacteraceae bacterium | reverse complement strand
CTGATCGACGTCGTAGCCCAGCAAGCCACGCGCGCACGCTCAGAAAATTGGTCGTCACCCCGGGTTCCTCCCACAAACGGTGCGGGCGGCGCCGGAATACCGGACAACATCGATTGTCGACACGTAGTGCGAATCGGGTGGATCAATGCAGGCCCTCGAAGCGGCTGTGCCGAACAGTCAGGCCCTGGATGGCCGTTCCGGAGTCGGCGTACTTCGAACCCTGCAGTTCACCACCAGCACGAGCGGTGCGGCGACCAGGGACGATCACATCCGTATCGGCCCGGCCTTGTGGCACGTATCGCGCTGCTTGCGCGCGGCGGCGACGCCCGCGGCATCGTTCTTGGACTCGGCGACTTCCAGCACGGTCTGCCAGTTGCTGGCACACAGGCCACCGACTTTCGCGCCCAGCTCGTACGATTTGCGCGCATCGGCATCCGCGGCGGTGAAGTTTTTCTGCAGTACGTCGAGCTCCGCGCGAAACTGCAGGATGTCGGGCGCGTCGGGCGACAGCTTCAACGCGGCATCGACTTTGCGCAAGGCAGCCTGGTACTTGCCGGCGTTCTCGTCAGCGTGCGCCCCATCCAGGTAGCCATCCACCGACGGATCGCGCAGCGGCGTGACCTGCACCACCGACTTGTCGCTCGCGCGCGCGGCGCGGATAGCTTCGACCATGCTGGTCGGCGACAGCCGGGAGCTCACCGGCGCAGGTTGCGGCGGGTGCGAGCAACCTGCCAGTACCACGGCCAAGCCGGCCGCGCCCAGCGCGGCCCCAATCACGTTGCGAGTCATGCGTTACTCCGGGAGGATCATTGCGGCCGCGGTTGATGGCTGGCGGCGGGCTGCACTGCCGCATCGTTGCCGCCGCCAAAGAAGTTTTCGAGCCGTTGCAGATAGCAATGATTCTGCACCGCCGGCGCATAGCCATCAACGAAGGGGTACTGCCTGGCGCCGTCGCACTCCGGCAGGCTGCCCTGCCCGGTGGACGGATCGATCCACGCGTACTGGATGCCGTCGCCCGGTGAGGTGGTCAGCGGCGCGGTCGGCAGTTTTTCGAACAGCTTCATCCACACCCTGAGTGCGCCGGTCGAACCCCACAGGTGGGTCGGCTGGTTGTCATCGTGGCCCATCCACGCTACCGCGAGGCGATCGCCGGTGAAGCCCGAGAACCACGAATCGCGCTGGTGGTCGGAGGTGCCGGTCTTGCCCGCCACGTGCAGGCTGGCGAGCGACGAATCGCCGATCGCCGCCGCCGTGCCGTACTGCGTAACCTGCTGCATCATCCAGCGCACCAGGCCCACGGCCTGCTGGTACTGGCCCTTGCCGGGTTTCACCGCGTACTGCTTGATGACGTGGCCCTTGGCGTCCAGCACGCCCCGCAGGGTCAGCAGCGGCAACGCGTGGCCATCGTCGGCAATGAACTCGTAGAGCTGCGCCAATTGGAACGGCGACATGTCCACCGCGCCCAGCAACAATGAGGGGTTGGCCTCGACGTCCTTGAGTCCGAACGAACGCAGGAACGCGGCGACCCGGTTGACGCCCAGTTGCAGGCCCAGGCGCACGCTGGCGAGGTTGTAGGACTTGGCCAGCGCCTCGACCATCGGCACCTCGCCGTGCGACTGGTGATCGTCGTTCTCCGGTGTCCACAGCTTGCCATTGGGCAGCTTCATCGCGATCGGCGAATCATCCAGCAACGACGCCACGTTCCAGCGCGACGGGTTGCTCAACGCCATCAGGTAGTAGAACGGCTTGAGGCTTGAGCCCACCGGGCGGCGCGCGTCATAGGCGCGGTTGAACCCGTGCCGGTCGGACTGGCGCCCGCCCACCATCGCCAGCACGTCGCCATTGGCGGGATCGACCACCACCACCGCGCCTTGCAGACCGTTGCCGCGCTTGCCAAGGCTGTGCAGGGATTCGTCCAGCGCCTGCTCCGAGTAGGTCTGGGCGGCGGGATCGAGCGTGGTGTAGACCTTCAAGCCGCCGCTGCGCAATTGCTGGTCGGTGAAATCCTGCTTCAACTGGCCACGCACCACGTCCATGAACGCCGGGAAGCGGTCGACCACCAGCTGCGGGTTGGCCGTCACATCGAGTGGCGACGCCTTGGCGGCATTCCACTGCGCGTCGTTCAACAACCCGGTCGCGTGGAACGCATCCAGCGCCACGTTGCGGCGCGCCAGCGCGCGCTCGGGGTTGCGGCGCGGATCGTAGTAGCTGGGGCCGCGCACCATGCCGACCAGCAGCGCGATTTCCTGCGGGCGCAGGGTCTGCACCGGGCGCCCGAAGTAGTACCAGCCGGCGGCCGCGAAGCCGTGCACGGCCTGCCCGCCCTGCTGGCCCATGAACACTTCGTTGCAGTACGCCGCCAGGATCTCGCCCTTGCTGTAGTGCGCATCCAGCAGGATCGACAGCAACGCCTCGTTGAACTTGCGGATCAGGGTCTGGTTGCGGTCCAGGAACAGGTTGCGCACCAGCTGCTGGGTGATGGTGGAGCCGCCTTGCACCACGTGGCCCGCGCGCAGGTCGGCCCATGCCGCCCGCGCGATCGAAGACAGGTCGATACCGTGGTTGTTCTTGAAGTCGCGGTCCTCAACGGCCTGCACGCCCTGCACCAGCAGCGGCGGCAGTTCATCCAATTGCACGATGATGCGCTCTTCCTGCTGCGCGCCGTACATCGTCGCGATGCGCGCCGGGTCGAGGTGCGTCTTGCGCAGCGGCTTTCCGGACGTCAGGTCCAGCACCGACTGGATCCGCCCGGAACCGAGCGACACCCGCACCCGGCGGGGCAGTTCGCCGCCCACCGGGTCCATGTAGCCGCGCGAGGCAATGGTGAACTTGTCGCCGTCCGCGCTGTACGTGCCGGGCACCTGCGCCGCGTGCGCGGCTTCGGTGTAACCCGCCGTCTGCAGCTCCAGCTGCAGCGTCGCCCGGTTCATGGGCACGCCGGCTTCCAGCAGCTGCGGTCGCGCATACACGCGGGTCGGCTGGGTGAAGTCGATTTCGCTGACGCGCGTTTTCACGCGATGATCGAGTACCAGCATGTACGGCAGCACGAAGCCGACCGCGAAGCCGATGCCGATCAGGATGGGCCAGCGTGCGAATGGCCAGACCCGGGTGACGAACCCGCGCACGCGCTCGAACCAGGACAAGGGTATGTCTTTCCAACAAGGCGTAAGCGGATTTTAACGGATCGCGGCAGCGAACTTGCCGCGGCGATGCCCAGGGTTCAGCCGCGATTGATCATCGCGGCACGCCACCGGCCGCGCACACGTTACCAGCGGCGCACAATCAGGAACGCCGCGCTGCAGCCCCTGTCCACCCAGACACCGGCGCGGTTCCAGCCCCAGCTCTGGCCTTCGACGCAACGCGCATCGGAGGTTTGCCGCTGCAGCTGCACACGGCCGCGCGCGCCCACGTCCACCTGGCAAAACGCATAGCGGTACTGCGGGCTGCCGCAGGTCACCGTGAAATCATGATTCCAGCCCGGGCCTGGCTGCCAGCCACCCCTGCCATAGGCGCCGGCCGCGAACACGCCGGCGCAGCCTTCGTTCACCCAGACGCCGCCGCGGTCGTAGCCCCAAGTGCGACCCTGCACGCAGGAAGCGTTGGAAGTCTGGCGCACCATGCGCACCCCACGCCAACCATTGGGCACCGGGCAGCGCGCCAGTCGATGCTGCGGACTGCCGCAGGTAATGGTCTGGTTGCCATAGCCCGGCCGCGGCTGGCCCGGGTATTCGCCCGGGTATTGGCCAGGATACTGGCCTGGATAATTCGGGGGCGGGGGCGGTGGCGGACGGTCGCTGTAGCTGACCTGCGCGACTGCCGCGCCGGCAAATGCCCATGCAATCCCAACCAGCAGCCAACCCGTCTTGCGCATGGCACTGCCCTCCCGATGGTTGCGCCAAGTTTCCGCAGCGCCGACTGAACCGTGGCTGGCGGGCCGTCACCCTGCCGCGAGGTCAGTCCGCCGCGGCCTTGCTGCTCTTTTCGGCCGCCGGCTTGGCGGCTTCCTTGACCGGCGTCCCGGCCGGCTTGCCGCCGTCGCCAGCCAGGTTGTGTCTGTGCTCACTCGCCGACTTGAAATCGGTTTCGTACCAGCCACTGCCGGCCAGCCGGAACGCGGGCGCGGTCACTTGCCGGCGCACCTGGTTGCGCTTGCCGCAGTGCGGGCAAACGTCGGGATCGGGCGCGGACATCTTCTGCAGGCGCTCGAACTTCTCGCCGCAGTTTTCACAGCGGAACACGTAAATAGGCATTGCAGGAAACCCTGAAACAATGCCGCCATGATACCGCCGTACGGCCCGGCACGTCCCGGCGTTGTGCCCGGATTCGGGTGCGGCACCTATCATGCGCGGTTGCATTCCGCCGATTGGCCAAAAGGAACCCCGATGCCCCGCATCCGCTTCGCAAGCCTCGCCCTGGCCGCGGCCGCGCTGCCGCTCGCTCCCGCCGCACTGGCCGCGGCACCCCTGTGCCCCGCGACCCCGGCGCCGCAGCCCGCCGCGTGGGTGGCGCACATCAACGAAGTGAACCACGGGCTTGGCATCCCCGCCGATTACGCGGCCAGGCACAACCTGGTACCGCTGCCCGAGGGCAAGGACCTGGTGCAGGTGCCGCGCGACGTGTACGGGCGCAAGGTTGAAATGGTGGCACCCGCCGCCGCCGCCCTGGAGCGGATGTTTGCCGCCGCGGCGCGTGACGGCGTGAAGCTGGAAACCGTATCCGGGTTCCGCAGCATCAGCTACCAGACCGGGCTGATCCGCAAGAAGCTGAAAGGCGGCATGAGCATCCAGAAGGCGCTCACCATCAACGCGGTGCCGGGTTACAGCGAACACCAGACCGGCTGCGCAATCGACCTGACCACGCCCGGTGTGCCGGCGGCCGACGGCAGCTTTGCGCACAGCAAGGCTTTCACCTGGTTGCAGCAGCACGGCGCCGCGTACGGCTTCCACCTGTCATTCCCGCCGGGCAACCCGTACGGCTACGAATACGAGCCATGGCATTGGCGGTTCGTCACCGGCAGCCCGGCCGCGTCGCATTGACGACGGGGCCGGTGCCCCGAAAGTGGCAACAGGCGCGGCGTGACCCGGCCCTCAGCGTTTCCAGCTGAGCGTCAGCATGAAGTTCCGCCCCGGCTGGTTGTAGTAGTACGCGGTCTCGTAGTCCTTGTCGAACACGTTGTTGAGCGCCAGCTGCAGCTTCCAGTCGCGGCTGAAGTTCCAGCCTGCGCGCAGGTTGGCCAAGGCATAGCCGCCCAGCCGGTTCCGGTTGGTGATGTCGTCCCAGGCGGGCGCGTTGAGGTACACGCTGGCACCGACGCTGAAACGCCCAAAGTCGCGGTCGGCGTCGAAGCGTGCGCTTTGGCGCGGGCGCCGCGGCAGGCGACGGCCTTCCCAGGCGCCGCCCCGCGCATCATCCACCGCGTTCAACAGCGTCGCGGTCGCGCGCAAATCCCAGCCGGCCAGCTTGCCGCCGATTACGCCTTCCAGTCCGGTGATGCGCGCGCGATCGATGTTTTCCGGCACGAACGCGCTGTTCAACGCGAGCATGTCCCGGATTTCATTGCGATACACGTCCAGCGACCAGTGGCCCCATGCCGGCGTGCCGCGCAGGCCCACGTCGAAATTGCGCGAGCTTTCCGGACGCAGGTCCGGGTTGCTGAAGCCCGGGTAATACAGGTCGTTGAACGTGGGGGCGTGGAACGCGGTGCCCCAGCTCGCGGTGACGCGCAAGTCCCTGGCGAAGTCCCAGCCCCACAACACGCTGCCCGTGGTCTTGCCGCCGAACTGGCTGTTGTCGTCACGGCGCACGTTGGCCTGCAGCGACTGCGCGCCGAAGCTGTGCTGGTACTGCGCGAACAGGCCACGGTCGGTGCGCGTGTTGACGGCAAACGGCGTGTCGCTGGCCACGTGGTCACGCTGCCAGTC
Organism: Rhodanobacteraceae bacterium; assembly: GCA_025924775.1. Taxonomy (GTDB): domain Bacteria; phylum Pseudomonadota; class Gammaproteobacteria; order Xanthomonadales; family Rhodanobacteraceae; genus 66-474. Next base: position 1,585 of record JAICHS010000105.1, on the reverse strand, counting down.
GAGGCCCGCGGTCAGGAGGCCGCCGGCGGCGGCGATGTCGGCCTGGAACGAACCCAACGTGTGGCGCGTGTTGAAGTGATCGACGTTGACGCTGCCAAGATCGTCGGCATCGAAATCGGTGCTGGTGCCGGCGCGCAGCGACAATCTCACCGCCTCGCCCGGCTGGTAGTGCAACTGGCCACCAAGCACCTGCGTCGAGTAGCGGTCGGAGTCGCTGAAACTGCCGTCGTACTTGTTGAGCCCCTGGGTGCGCAGCGCCATGCCATCCGCGCTCCAGCGGTCGCTGAAGGTGTAGGCGCCGTTGAGCGTCAGCGAGCGGTTGTGGAAACCGTCACGGTCCGGCTGGTCGGCAAAGCACGCCACGAACAATTCGGCGGCGCCGCTACGGCACGCGTTGATGCCCTTGGTCTGCTCGTGCGCAGCCTGCAGCGACAGCCAGCCGCGCTGGCCGGCAGCGGAGAATCCAGCCGACGCCTTCCAGTGGTCGTAGCTGCCGATGCCGGCACTGGCGTTGGGCGTGAACGTGCCCGGCGCGTGGCGCAGGAAAATCTGGATCACGCCACCGATGGCGTCCGCGCCGTACAGGCTGGAAAACGGGCCGCGCACGATTTCGATGCGCTCGATCTGGTCCACCGGAATTTGCTGGATCGGCGTGGTGCCCGCGGTCGCGGAACCGACCCGGATCCCGTCCACCAGCACCAGCACCTGGTTGGCGTTGGTGCCGCGCAGGAACATCGCACTGACCTTGCCGGGACCGCCCTGGTTGCTGATCGCCATGCCGGGCGTGTCGCCCAGCAGATCCTGCAACGACGCCGGCTGCAGCCGTTCGATGTCCGCGCGCGTGATCACGGTGACCGGCGCCAGCGTCGCATCCTCGGTCTGCGCGGTGCGGGTCGCGGTGACGACGATCTGGTCCAGGGTGGTCGGGGCGGCACCGTCGGCCAACGCCGCGGCGGACACACAGCACAATGCAGCCGCCACGCAGCGGCCGAGCGAATGATGATGCAATTTCACGCAACACTCCTGTCCGCGCCTGCCCGCGCGGTCTAGATGACGTAGTGGACAGGGGAAGGTGTGCGGCGCCATGCGGGAACGCATGGCCCCGTGCACAAGCCCGCCGCTTGTCCGGTTCGAGGAGCCGAGGCTCCCGCCCATGGCCGGTCTCCGGGCTCGCGAGCGAAGGTTTGGAACCTTCCGCGATCCGCGCCTTCCCGAACCTGCGTTCAGTGGCATCGGCGGATCGCTGCTCGCCTACCGTTGCGGGGGCAGCTCCGGAATGGACGTCCAGCCTGTGGATCGTCGTCACCGGATTCCCGTTTCAATCGTCCGCTTGCGCGGACGATCACCGTGGGCGTCGGCGATGATAGGGGAACCGTGCGCGGAGCGCCATGTGCGCGTCCGCCCGGTCACGACCCGTGCACGCCATCGCTGGCATGCTGCCAATCAGCCCTTCGCGGTGCCACACCTTCCACGCACGCCATGTTGCGCATGCTCAGACCCGTTGCCTCGCTGTTGACTGGCACCGCGCTGCTGCTGGTCGGCGTCGGACTGCTCAATACCTTGATCCCGCTGCGCGGGTTGGCCG
>JAICHS010000104.1 GCA_025924775.1 Rhodanobacteraceae bacterium | reverse complement strand
TTTGTCGCCGCCGACCTGCTTTCGCAGGCGGAGCACGGCCCCGATTCGCAGGTGTTGCTGATCAGCGATTCCGGGTCGTTGCTGGATGCGGTCGACCGCGAGGTCGAGTCGCAGTGCGCCGCGCTGCCGCGCGCGGCAATCGCGCGCCAGGCGCTTGCGCACAGCCGGCTGATCCAGGTCGGGTCGATCGCGGAGGCGTTGGAGGTAAGCAACCGCTACGCGCCCGAGCACCTGATCGTGCAGGTGCGGGAACCGCGTCGCTGGCTGGATGCCGTCGAGTCTGCCGGCTCAGTGTTCCTGGGGCCATGGGCACCGGAGTCGCTGGGCGACTACTGCAGCGGCAGCAACCACGTGTTGCCGACCTACGGCTGGGCCCGCAGCTGCAGCGGCCTGTCGGTCGCGAGTTTCCAGAAACAGATCACCGTGCAGACCTGCACGCCCGAAGGGTTGCGCGCGGTCGGACCGTGCGCAGCTACGCTGGCACGCGCGGAACAGCTGGAGGCACACAGCCGCGCCGTCAGCTTGCGGCTGGCGTCGCTGGATGCGCTTGCGACGAAAACTCGCGCGGGATCGGTCGCCGCATGAATCCGCTCGCACTCGCGCGGCCGGAGCTCCGGAGTCTGGAACCGTATTCCTCTGCGCGCATGGAAGCGCGTGGAGGGTCCATTCTCCTCAACGCCAACGAGTCGCCGTGGCCACCCGTTGGCGGCGGTGGCTGGAACCGCTATCCCGACCCGCAGCCACCGGAGCTGGTCCGGCGACTGGCCGCGTTGTACGGCGTCGCCAGCGACTCACTGCTGGTGGGACGCGGTAGCGACGAGGGCATCGACCTGCTGGTGCGCGCGTTCTGTCGTGCCGGCGAGGACGCCGTGCTGGTTTCCCCGCCCACGTTCGGGATGTACGCCTTGTGCGCGCGGGTGCAGGGCGCGGGCCTGGTCGAGGCGCCGTTGCGCGACGACTTCACGCTCGATGTCGATGCCGTGCTGCGCGCCGTCACCCGGGCCGTGAAGCTGATATTCGTGTGCGCGCCGAACAATCCTTCCGGCAGGGGTGTACCGCGCGCGGAAATCCTTCGTCTGGCGGACGGACTGAACGGGCGTGCGCTGCTGGTGGTGGATGAAGCCTACGTGGAATTCGTGGAAGCGGGGGCCGGAACCGGCAGCGTCGCGGACTGCGTGGGCGAGCTTGGGAACCTGGTCGTGCTGCGCACCCTGTCGAAGGCCTGGGCACTCGCGGGCGCGCGGGTGGGCGCGCTGCTGGCGGACGCGCGCGTGGTGGCTTTGCTGCGCAAGCTGATGTCCCCGTACCCGTTGCCGACACCTTCCGTCGATGCCGCGCTCAAGGCCGTGTCCGCCGAGGGCGAACGCGAAATGCGCGTGCGCGTCGCGGCGATCCGCGAGGAACGCGCGCGGCTCGGCGCCGCGCTGGCCGGGCTCGGGGGCGCGCATGCGGTGCTGCCGTCGCAGGCGAATTTCGTGACCGTGCGGTTCCGCGACGCGGGGCGCGTGCACGCCGCCTTGCTGCGCGCGGGCGTGGTGGTGCGCGACGTGCGGCGTTACCCCGGGCTGCACGATGCCCTTCGCATTACGGTGGGAACGCCCGCAGAGAACGACCGCGTCCTCGACGTGTTGCGCGGAATCCGGACCGCCGCCGGTGCGCCGGTGATCGCGGGGTCGGAGGTGCCGGCATGACCCGCAAGCTGTTGTTTGCCGACCGGGATGGCTGCCTCGTCGTCGAGCCGCGTGGCGAACAGCTCGACAGCTTCGAGAAGTTTGATCTGGTTCCGGGCGTGGTTGCGGCGTTGCAGCGTTGCGTCGCGGGTGGCTACGAGCTGGTGATGGTCACCAACCAGGATGGCCTGGGCACGCTGGCGTTTCCGGAAGCCGCGTTTCGCGGGCCGCACGAATTGCTGCTGCGCATCCTCGCGTCGCAGGGCATCCGCTTCCGCGAGGTACTGATCGACCGCAGTTACCCGCACGAGAACCGCGACACCCGCAAGCCCGGCACCGGCTTGCTTCAGGGGTACCTTGCCGACGACGGCTGGAGTCGCGCGGACTCCGCGGTCGTCGGTGATCGCGAAACCGACCTGCAGCTGGCACGCAACCTGGGCGTGCGCGGATTCCGGGTCGGCCCCGAAGGCATCGGCTGGGACGAAGTGGCACACCGCCTGCTGGACCGCCCGCGGATTGCGGATGTCGTGCGCGACACGCGCGAAACCCGCGTCACCGCCCGCGTCGACCTGGACGCGGCGGCGGAGCCCGACGTCGCCACCGGCATCGGGTTTTTCGACCACATGCTGGAGCAGCTCGGCAAGCACGGCGGATTTGCCCTTGCGATCGCGTGCCGGGGCGATCTCGAAGTGGACGAACACCATACCGTCGAGGACTGCGCGCTTGCTCTGGGCGAGGCGTTGCGCCGCGCGCTCGGCGACAAGCGCGGCATCGCGCGCTACGGCTTCGCGTTGCCGATGGACGAGGCCGGGGCAGAAGCCCGCCTCGACTTGTCGGGGCGGGCGTGCTTCACGTTCGACGGCGCGTTTCCGCGCGAACGCGTCGGCGAGCTTCCAACCGAGCTGGTGCCGCATTTCTTCCGTTCGTTGTGCGATGCGCTGGGCGCCAACCTGCAGCTGGTGGTGCGTGGCGACAACGCGCACCACATGGTGGAAGCCTGCTTCAAGGTCGTCGCGCGCAGCCTGCGCCAGGCGATCCGGCGCGACGGCAACGCACTGCCGAGCACCAAGGGCATGCTTGCGTGAGCGTGGTACTGGTCGATGCGGGTGGCGCCAACATCGGCTCGGTGCGCTACGCGTTGCAGCGCCTCGGCGTCGAAGCCGCGCTGACATCCGACGCGGAGGCCATCCGGCGCGCCGACCGGGTGATCCTGCCGGGTGTCGGGGCGGCCGCGCCGGCCATGGCGCGCTTGCGCGACTTGCGCCTCGTCGAAGTGCTACGTGGCTTGACCCAGCCGGTACTGGGGGTCTGCCTTGGCATGCAGTTGCTGTGCCGGCATTCGGAGGAGGGCGACGTGGATTGCCTGGGGCTGATCGACACGCCGGTGCGCCGGTTGCGCGGCACGCGTGATGTGCGGATTCCCCACATGGGCTGGAATCGCGCCACGGCTTGCGTCGTGCATCCGCTGCTCGCGGGTGACGCAGGTGACGGCTGGGCCTATTTCGTGCACAGCTACGCGGTACCCGTTGGCGCCGCGACGCTGGCGGTATGCGAGCACGGCGAAGTCTTCTCCGCCGCGATCGGCCAAGGCAATTTCATGGGCGTGCAGTACCATCCGGAACGGTCCGCCGCGATGGGGATCGCGGTCCTGGGCAATTTTCTGGGGCGGGCTCCCGCATGAGCTTCCAGGTCATTCCCGCGATCGACCTGCGCGGCGGCCGCGTGGTGCGGCTGCGGCAGGGCGACTACGCGTGCGAAACGGTGTTTGCCGATGACCCGGTCGAGCTGGCGCGCCGTTACGCGGGCGCCGGTGCGCAGTGGCTGCACGTCGTCGATCTTGATGGTGCACGCTCCGGCCGCTTCGAAAACCTTGCGGTGATCGAGGCCATCGCGAGCACGCGCCTCCTGAAAGTGCAGGCGGGCGGCGGCGTGCGCACGACCGACGATCTGCGGCAACTGTATGCCGCAGGCGTCGCGCGCGTGGTGGTGGGCAGCCTCGCGGTGCGGAACCCGTGCGCCACCGCGATCTGGATCAACCAGTTCAAGCCCGAGCGGCTGGTGCTGGCGCTGGACGTGCGCCAGACGGACGGCGCATGGCGCCTGCCGGTGCATGGCTGGACCGAAGAATCGCCCATCCAGCTCGATACCCTTGCGCGGCATTACGTACGTGCCGGGGCGCGCCATGTGTTGTGCACGGACATTTCACGCGATGGCACGTTGGAAGGCTTCAACCTGCAGCTGTATCAGGACCTGGGCCGCCTGGCGCCTGGCTTCGATGTGCTGGCTTCGGGCGGCGCCTGTTCGCTGGATGACATCCGCAAGGCACGCGAGGCGGGCGTGCGCGGCGTGGTGTTGGGCCGCGCGCTGCTGGAACGCAGGTTTTCCCTCGAGGACGCGCTGAAATGTTGAGCCGGCGCATCATCGCTTGCCTCGACGTGCGCGACGGGGCCGTGGTCAAGGGCGTGCGGTTCCGCGACCACGTGGTGATGGGCGGCATCGTGGATTTCGCGTTGCGCTACCGCGATGCCGGCGCGGACGAACTGGTGTTCTACGACATTGCCGCCAGCCCGGCCGGCCGTGCCGTGGACGTCGCGTGGGTGGAACAGGTGGCCAGGGTGCTCGACATACCGTTTTGCGTGGCGGGTGGCATCCGCAGCGTGGAGGCCGCGCGCGCGGTGCTGGCGGCGGGGGCCGACAAGGTTTCCATCAATTCGCCCGCGCTGGAACGGCCGGGCTTGATCGACGAGCTGGCGGGAGCGTTCGGCGTGCAGTGCGTGGTCGTGGGCATCGATTCGCTGCGCGATGCCGATGGCGAGTGGCGCGTGCGGCAATACACCGGCGATCCGTCGCGAACGCGGACGACGGCGCGGCGCACGCTGGACTGGATCGTCGAGGCCCAGCGGCGCGGCGCGGGCGAAATCGTGCTGAACTGCATGGGCAGCGATGGCGTCCGCCAGGGCTACGATATTGCGCAGCTGCGGGCGGCACGCGCCGTCAGTCGCGTGCCGCTGGTCGCATCCGGCGGCGCGGGGGCGCGCGAACATTTCCTCGATGCGTTCGCCAAGGCCGATGTCGATGGCGCGCTTGCGGCCAGCGTGTTGCATACGGGTGCGCTGGAAATTCCGGCGTTGAAGGCGTGGCTGGGCGAAGCGGGTGTGGTGGTGCGGGCATGAACGAACGGGTGGACGACGAAATCGATGTGAACGGCCTGGATTGGGCCAAGGGCGATGGGCTGGTGCCAGCCATCGTGCAGCATGCTGCAACCGGCGAAGTGTTGATGCTGGGCTACATCAACCGCGAGGCGCTGGCGGCGACGCGCGCCACGGGTTGCGTGACATTCTGGAGCCGCAGCCGGCGGCGATTGTGGAAGAAGGGCGAGACCTCGGGCCACGTGCTGGCGCTGCGGTCGATCCGCGCCGATTGCGACGGCGACACGCTGCTGGTGCAGGCCGTGCCGCGCGGTCCCACCTGCCACCTGGGCACCACGAGCTGCTTTGGTGACGCCGTGGTGCCGCCGCTGGGATTCCTGGCCGAGTTGGATGCGCTGGTCGCGCGGCGCCACGCGGAACGCCCGGCCGGCAGCTACACCACGCGGCTGTTCGAGTCCGGCACGCGCCGGATCGCGCAGAAGGTGGGGGAGGAGGGCGTCGAAACCGCGCTGGCGGGCGTGGCCCAGGACGACGCAGCGCTGCTTGGCGAAGCCGCGGACCTGGTCTATCACCTGAGCGTGCTGCTGCGCGCGCGCGGCCTGTCACTCGCGGAGGTGGCACGCGTGCTGGCGCAGCGCCATGCGGCGGCTGCGCGGGATTCAGCCTGAGCCGACCAGCGCCTGCAACGCGTCTTGCTGCGCAGTGAGTGCGGCGTACAGCGTGAACTGGTTGCGCGCGCGTTCGAGGTTGTGTTCGGGGTGCGTGATGCGGAAGTAGCGGTCGCCGTCGAGGTAGTCGGTCAGAAAGCGCAGGCTGATCACGCCCGTGACCAGGCGCGCGGCAAACACCAGGTTGTCGCGCTCCAGCGATGTCAGCAGGTCGCCGCAGCCTTCGATGTAGCCGCGTGCCAGCGCCGCGAAGTGCGCGTGGCGCACGCCGACGCGGGTGAAGTCGGTGGAATCCTCCGCGACCGGGCTCAGCATCGTGCGGCCCATGTCGCCGAAGTCGAACAGCAGCGTGCCGGGCATCACGGTGTCGAGGTCCACCACGCAGATCGCGTGGCCGAGGCGGTCGAACAGCAGGTTGTTCAACTTGCAGTCGTTGTGGGTGATCCGCCACGGCAGCCCGGCCGTCAGCAACGTCTGCCAGTGGGCCAGCGCGGCTTCGAACGACAGCGCCGCCGCGCACTCGCGCGCCGCCTGCGCGGCGCGGCCAACGCGGTCGGCCGCGTGTGCGTCGCGAAACGCGCGGAAGCGCGTGACCGGGTCGTGGAAGTGCGGGATCACTTCGCCCACGGCGTCTTGTCCGAGCCCCGACAGCGCGGCGGCGAAAGCGCCGAAGCCGCGGCCGGCCTCGAAGGTGAGCGCGGGCGTGTCGGCGATGTCATGGGTGAGGGTGTCGGGCACGTGGTCGTACATGCGCCACCAGCTTCCGTCCGCGAGTACCGCGGCGGGCTTGCCGGCAAGCGTGGGCACCAATTCCAGCACGGAGTAGGTGTAGCGGCCCGCGGCGCGTTCGCGGCCGAGGTGCGCGGTAACCGTGTGGCAGTTGCGCATCACCAGGGCCGGGTCGCGGAACACGTGGGTGTTGAGGCACTGCAACACGCGTCGCCGCCCGTCGTCGGTGACCAGCAGGGTGCGGTTGATCAGGCCGTTGCCCAGCGAGGCGAAGCGCGCGGCCGGGCTCAACCCCCAGGCTTCCGACAAGCCGGCAAGCGTGGCGGGGTCGATGTGGACGGAGGCGGTCATGCGGATGGCCAAAGCGGGGTCGGGTAGGTGCCGGCCGCGTGCATCGCCGCAAGCGCCTGGACCACGCGCGGTTGATCGGCGGGATAGGTCAGGCCCAGCCACGCATCCGTGGTGGGCAGTACCGCCAGTTGTGTGCCGCGCGCAGCCAGGTGTGCGGCGATCGCGTGTGGCAGGAAGTATTCGTCATTGGCGCCGGCGTGGGCCAGGAAATCGCGCAGGCCGTGCTCGAGGTCGGGCAGCAGGCCGGGCGTCAGGCCCCAGCAGTTCAGCGACACCACGGTGTCCGGCGCCAGTTCCGTGCGGGCGCCATCGGGGGCGTTGCCCGCAAGCGCCCCGTCGCGCACGGCGATGTCGGTGAACTCGCTGACGTCTTCCAGATTGCCATGCGCGTCGAGGCGGCAGACACCGCGGTTGACGCCGCCGTGGCTGGAAAGTGTCGCGGCCAGCCGGTAGCCAACCATCGCCGGTTGCCCGCCCGCACGAAAATGCCGCGCGAGCAGCCCGAACGCGGCGTGGCCGTAGTAGTCGTCGGCATTGATGACCGCGAAGGGTCCGTCCAGCAGCGGCGCGCAGCACCACACGGCGTGGCCGGTGCCCAGCGGTTTGCTGCGACCTGCCGGCGCGCGGCAGCCAGACGGCAGCTTGTTGCCGGTCTGCTCAACGAACTCCAGGCTCGCCCGGCCACGCACCCGCGGAGCCAGGCGCGCCTGCAGCGGCTCGCGCAAGGCTGCGCGAATGACCAGCACGATACGTGCAAAACCTGCCGCCAACGCATCATGGATGGCGTACTCCAACAGCCATTCGCCGTTAGGGCCGACGCCCGCGATCTGCTTGGCATCGCCGTAGCGGCTGCCAAGGCCGGCCGCCAGTATCACCAGGGTCGGTTGGCTCACGGTGTCGTGCCCGCGCTCGCGGCAGGCGCCGGCGCGAAGGGAACCGCGGGGCCGGGCGTGAAGCCCTTGCGCCACTCGG
>JAICHS010000103.1 GCA_025924775.1 Rhodanobacteraceae bacterium | reverse complement strand
GCGTGCCGTACGCGCGGCGCGGCCGGACGTCTGGATGATGGTCGACGCCAACCAGGGCTTCACCCGCGATTCGCTCGCGCACCTGTTGCCGGTACTGCAACAATGCCGGATTGCATTGATCGAGCAGCCGTTTCCGCTCGGCAAGGAGGGCTGGCTGGACGGCCTTGACCGGCCCATTCCGATCGCCGCCGATGAAAGCGTGCAGGACCACGCCGACCTTGCGCGGCTCGCCGGGCGTGTCGACACCATCAACATCAAGCTGGACAAGTGCGGTGGCCTCACCGAGGCCCTGTCCATGGCCAGGCAGGCGCGCGCGATGGGGTTCAACCTGATGGTGGGCAACATGTCCGGCTCGTCGCTGGCGATGGCGCCCGCGTTCGTGCTGGGCCAGCAGTGCGCGGTGGTTGATCTCGACGGGCCGTTGTATCTGCTTGAGGACTGCCGCCCGTCTGCGCGTTACCAGGATGGCACGATCTGGTGTCCTTCCGACCTTTGGGGCGGCGGCCTGCCGGCCGCGGCCTGAGGGCGCGCGGCGGGCAAGCCGTTGCCGGATAATCGTGTGACGATGACCCAGGACCTCAAGCAAAAACTCAAAAGCCGCTGGCCCACGTTCACGGGATCCGAACAGCGCATCGCGGATTACTTGGCGCACAACCTCAGCGGCCTGCCGTTCGAAACCGCAGCGTCGCTGGGCCAGCACGTCGGCGTCAGCGCGATGACGGTCGGGCGCTTCCTGCGCAAACTCGGCTACGCGGGCGTGGCCGAAATGAAGGAAGAATTGCGCGGCGACAGCGCCTGGCAGAAGCTGTACCACAGCCCCGCGCCCGCGGCGGGACCGGGCGCCCGCGACGAGAACCTCGAGGCCGAACTGCGCGCGGTATCCGCCGTCCATGCGCTGGCGCGCGGCGAAGCGTGGGACGCCATCGTGCACTTGTTGGCTTCCGCCGACCGGGTTTCCGTCGCCAGCTTCCAGCTTGGCCGCTTCCTCGGCCTGATGTTCGCCACCTTGCTGCAGCAGGTCCGGCCGCGCGTCGATTTCGCGTCGGGCGTGGACGGTGCTTACGCCGACGTCTTGATCGACTCCACCCAAAAGAGCTGCGTGGTACTGATCGACGAACGCCGCTATTCGCGGCACTTCCGGGTGCTGGCCGAAGAGGTGGCGGCGCGTGGCATCCCACTCGTGATCCTTACCGATTCCGAATGCTACTGGGCACTCCGGCTGACGCCGTACGTCTTGATGTTGCCCGCCCAGCCGGATCGCGCGTGGCACAGCTTCACGGCCTTCGGCACGCTGTTCAACGTGATGCTGGGCGCCGTGATCCGCGCACGCGGCAGCGACGCGGTGTACGCACGCATCCAGCAGATCACCGGGCTGCGTCAGCAATTCATCGGTTTCAGCGGCCCCTCGCCTTCGCCCCGGCCTGCCAAGCCCGCCGCGCCTGCGCGCCGGGCACGCAGGCGTCGGGACAACGTCTGATCAGGCCGCTTCGCGCGCCAGATCCGGGTGCGCGGCGCTCCGCTGCTCCAACACCACCGCGACCGCATGGATCACCGCCGCGATGCGCGCGGCACTTTGCACAGCCTGCGCGGAAACATCGTGCTCGCGCAGCGTGCGTTCGTGCGAAGCCACGCAACTGCCGCAGCCGTTGATGGCGGACACGGCCACCGAGGCAAGATCGAAATCGATCTTGTCGCCGCCGGGATTGGCCATCGCATTCATCCGCAGGCCTGCGCGCAGTGTGCCGTACTCGTCGTTCTCGACAAGATGCAGGAAGCGGTAATAAATGTTGGTCATCCCCATCAGCGCCGCGGCGGTGCGCGCGCCGTCGAGTTCCTTCTCGTCGGCATGCTGCGAGGCAAATTGCGCGACGGCTTCCGTCAGCGGCGCGTGGCGCGAGGCAATGGCGGACGCCAAAGCGACGATCGCGATCTGTTTCTGCGAAAGGCCCGGCGCGCCGCCTTCGCTCAGCACCGATTCGAGGTTGAGGCGAAGGTCCTTGGCATAGTCGGGCAGGCCGGACTTGATGCGGTCGAGACTCATGATGGTTCTCCGGTATCAGGTGAAAGTGGCGGCGGGATCGCTCCCGCCGCCCTGGGCGCCGCGCCGATGGATGGGAAATCGGCACCGGCTGCACACGAACGCCTTACGCGGCCTTGAGGGTTTCCTCGCCCTTGTTCCAGTTGCAGGGGCAGAGTTCGTCGGTCTGCAGCGCGTCGAGCACGCGCAGCACTTCGGCCGGGTTGCGGCCAACCGAGCCTTCGGTGACGTACACGAAGCGGATCACGCCTTCGGGATCCACCAGGAACGCGGCGCGCTTGGCCACGCCTTCGTCATCCAGGATGCCGAGCGCGCGGGTGAGGTCCTTGTTGATGTCGGCCAGCATCGGGAACGGCAGGTCACGCAGGTCCTTGTGGTCACGGCGCCAGGCCAGGTGCACGAACTCGGAATCGGTGCTGGCGGCGAGGACTTGGCAATCGCGATCCTTGAACTGCGCGTCGAGATCGGCGAAGCCCTTGATCTCGGTCGGGCACACAAAGGTGAAATCCTTCGGATAGAAGAACACGCAGGTCCATTTGCCCGGGTAGGTGCTGTTGTCGATCTCGGTGAAGGCCTTGTCCAAGCTCTCAATGGAAACTGTGGCCTTTAGGTTGAACTTGGGGAAATCATTGCCGACGGTAAGCATGGCTTGCTCCTTGTGGGTTGAACTGTTTTGACAGGCGGCGACGGGCGCCGTCCAGACCATAGGTTAGGCAATCCTGCGCAATTACTCAAATTGATTGTTGCGATATGGCTGATAGTCTGTGTATATTGGTATGCATGAACCTCCGGGACCTTCACTACCTCGTCTCCCTGGCCGACCACAGGCACTTCGGGCGCGCCGCCGAGGCCTGCTTTGTCAGCCAGCCGACGCTTTCCACGCAGGTCCGCAAGCTGGAGGAAGAACTGGGCGTCACGCTGGTCGAACGCAACCCACGCAAGGTCCTGCTGACGGAGGTCGGCCAACAGATCGTGGCGCGTGCGCGCGACGTGTTGAACGAAGTCGAGCAGATCAGGCACATCGCGCATCGCGACCAGGATCCCGCGGCCGGCAGCCTGCGCCTTGGCATTTTTCCCACCCTTGGCCCGTACCTGCTGCCGCATGTGCTGGCCACGATCCGCACGCGCTTTCCGCGGCTGGAACTGCTGCTGGTCGAGGAAAAATCCCCCGAGCTGATGCAGCGCCTGCGCGAGGGCAAGCTGGACGCCGCCCTGCTGGCCCTGCCCGTCCACGACGACGCACTGCACGCGGAATTCCTGTTCGAGGAACCCTTCCTGCTGGCCGCGCCTGACGCGCATCCACTGGCGGGACGACGCGCATTGAAGTTGGCCGACCTGGAAGACCAACACCTGCTGTTGTTGGAAGACGGCCACTGCCTACGCGACCAGGCGCTGGAGGTGTGTCGGATGTCGGGCGCCAGCGAGAAGCAGGGTTTTCGCGCGACCAGCCTGGAAACCCTGCGCCAGATGGTGGCCGCCAACGTCGGCGTGACCCTGCTGCCAGTGCTGGCGGTGCAGCCACCCATCGCGAGGACCGGCAACGTGCACCTGACACCCTTCCGTGGCCACGCACCCAGCCGCCGGATCGCGATGTTCTGGCGCAAAAGCTCGGCGATGCACACGTTCCTGCTGCAGCTGGCGGAAGTGTTCAAACGCCTGCCGCAAGGCCTGTTGGACCCCGCCACCCTGCCCGCTGCCAAGCCGTCGGCCATTGTGAAAACTTCGCGCCGTCGCTATGTTGGCAGGACACCACACGTGAAACGCTGACATGCCAAACAAGACGCCGATCATCCTTTCGCGCCTGGACGTCGAGCGCATCGAGCGCCTGCTGGATACGCCCGCGCTGCACGGTTCGCCCGTGGCCGAACGCCTGCGTGAGGAATTCGATCGGGCGGACATCGTCGAGCCCAAGGACATGCCCGCGGACGTGGTCAGCATGAACTCGTCGGCCGATTGCGTGGACGAGTCCAGCGACAAGCACTACGCGTTGACGCTGGTGTATCCCAAGGATGCCGACGCCGACGCCAGCAGGATTTCGGTGCTGGCCCCGGTCGGCAGTGCGCTGCTGGGCCTGCGCGTGGGGCAAACGATCGACTGGCCGGGCCAGGGCGGGCGCACGCTGCGACTCAAGGTCACCGCGATCCACTACCAGCCCGAGGCCGCGGGCGATCTGCACCGCTGACGCGGGCCGGCATAGCTGATAGCTTTCAGCTATCGGATTGATCAAATCAATTAATTGGCCATGCAGTCACGCGACGTGTAGGGTGCAGGGGCTATCAATCATCGATGAGGAGGTGTGGTCATGCCCAATGCAACCAAAGAAATCCTGGGACCCCAGGCACTCGGGCCGTTGACGTGGCTGGTCGGCGAGTGGGAGGGCAACGTCGGCGTCGACCTGTCCTACCACAACCGGGACGACGAAACGATCGAAACCGGCTACTTCGAGCGCTTCTTCTTCCACCCGATTCCGAAGCAGGAAAACGGCAAACAGGAACTCGAAGGCCTGAAATACGAAAACCAGGCGTGGCGGCATGGCGAGGAATCCATGAACCCGTTCCACGACGAGATCGGTTACATGCTGTGGGACAAGGCCATGAGCCAGGTCATGCGCGTCGTGGTGTTCGGCCGCGGCATCGCGATGATCGCGGGCAGCGACGCCAAGGCCCGCGACAAGCAGCTGCACTTCGTGGCCAAGCCCGGCGATGCGAACTACGGCATCCTGCAGAACAAGTACCTGACCGAGCGCGCCCAGCTGCGCGGCTTCGACAGCACGTTCAAGTTGAACGATGATGGCACCATCACCTACGCCCAGACACTGATCCTGAAGCTCGCGGCGACCGGCGGCAAGGAAATGAACCACACCGATACCAACACGCTGCACCTGGTCAAGCGCTTGCATCCGAGCGTCGAGAACACCTGAACGGCGTACGCGATTTCCGCAACTGACACACAGGCCCGCGCAATGCGGGCCTATTCTTTTGGGGAATGCCGACAGCCAAGCCGTGGCGGAAAACCAGGCCACGGATGACCGGACAATGCGCGCCAACCGCGGGCGTGATTCAGCGCAGCGGGTTTCAAACGCAGCAAGGGTCCTGTCGCTCGCCCATCAGCGCGTCAGGATGCGCTTGGGCCGTATCGGCAGCTTCCCGCGCCAGTACTGCAGCAGCACGAAGCCGCCCACCGCCCCGCCAAGGTGCGCGAAATGCGCGACGCCTTCCTGGCTGCCGCTGACCCCGAGGTACAGCTCCAGCAGGATGTAGCCGATCACGAATACCCAGGCTGGCATCGGGATCGGCAGGAAGATCAAAAACATTTTCATGCGCGGATACATCACGCCGAACGCCACCAGCAGGCCGAAGATCGCGCCCGATGCGCCAATCGTCGGATAAAACCCGTGGGTGAAGTACCGCGCCACCAGCAGGTGCGCGATCGCCGCGGTCAACGCGCAGAAGAAGTAGTAGAACGTGTAGTGCTTCGCGCCCAGCAGGTGTTCGATCGGCCCACCGAACATCCACAAGGCGAACATGTTGAACAGGATATGCGTCCAGCCGCCGTGCAGGAACGCGTAGCTGATGAGCTGCCAGAACTGGAAGCCGACCGCCACCGTGCCGCCGTCCGGCAGCGCGGCCAGTTGCGCGGGGCCGACCGGCCACAACGCACCGTACGCGATCAGGTAGGGGTGCAGCGCAGGCACCTGTTCCAGCAGGAAGACCACCACGTTGGCGATCAGCAGTGCGCGGGTGACGGGAGGCAGGTCGTACATGGGTGCCCGGAGGTTGTGGACGCCCAAGGGTACCCGCACACGCGGCGGCCGTCAGGTGTCCGTGCAGGGGGAGTCAAAGCGGCTTGAAGAACACGGCCTGACGCTTCGACTCGGCATAGCCTTCACGCAGGTAGAAATGGTGCGCGCGTGTACGCACTACGCTGGAGCGCACGCACAGGCCCGGGAACCCCCGCTCCCGCGCCCACGCCTCCACCGCTGCCAGCAACGCCTTGCCCACGCCGGTGCCACGCGCGGCGGCATCCACCACCAGCGCGGCCAGCTCGACAAATGACGCTTCGGCGATGAAGTGCTGCGGCAGCGCGCGCGCCATGCCACACACGGCGCCTTGCGCGTCCACCGCGACCAGCGTGATCCCGGCATCACCGTTGGCGACGGCCGCCAGCCGTTGCACCATCGCGACCGGTTCCACCGGGTAGCCGAGTTGCCCCGACAGCGCAGCCAACGCCTCGGCGTCCGTCGCGACCGCGGGGCGAATCGTCACCATGGCGCGCTCAGGTCAGGCCCTTCGCGCTGGCCTCGGCATGTGCCGCGACCACGCTGGCCACCACCTGCGAGACCTTTTTGCCGGTCGGGATGTGCAGGAACTCGTTGGGGCCATGCGCGTTGGAATGCGGCCCCAGCACGCCGGTGATCAGGAACTGCGCGCGCGGAAACTTCTCGCCCAGCATGCCCATGAACGGAATGCTGCCGCCCTCGCCCATGAACGCGGCCGGCGCACCGAAGGCATCGGTGGACGCCCGCGTCACCGCGCCGTCCAGCCAGTCGGAAAGCTTGGGCGCGTTCCAGCCACCGCCATCCTTTTCCAGCTTGAAGGTGACCTTCGCGCCATTCGGCGGATCGGATTCCAGCAATTGCTTCACGAACTCGCCGGCCTTGGCGCCGTTCGCCGTGGGCGGTACCCGCAAGCTCAGTTTCAGCGACGTGGACGGACGCAACACATTGCCCGCGCTCTCCAGCGCCGGCAGGCCTGCGGCCCCCGTGACCGCCAGCTGCGGGCGCCAGGTGCGGTTGAGGATCAACTCGACGCGGTCATCGCTGACCGGGCGCATGCCATCGATCCACGGGAACTTGTCGAACACCTCGTCGCCCAGGATCGCCGCACACTGCTTCGCCTGCTCCGCCCGCTCGGCGGGCACATCCACGTACAGTTCCTTCGGCACGATCGTGCCGGTGGCCGGATCTTCCAGCCGCGACAACAGCTGGCGGATGATGCGGAAGCTGTCCGGCACCACGCCCGACGCGTCGCCCGAATGCACGCCTTCGGTCAGCACTTCCACCGTCAGCTCGCCGCCGGTCATGCCGCGCAGCGACGTGGTCAGCCACAACTGGTCGTAGTTGGCACAGCCGGAATCCAGGCACACCACCAGTGACGGCTGGCCGATGCGCGGCGCCAGGTGGTCGACGTAGTACGGCAGGTCGTAGCTGCCCGACTCTTCGCAGGCCTCGATCATCACCACGCAACGCGCGTGTGGGATGCCCTGGTCGTGCAAGGCCAGCAGCGCCGACAACGTGCCGAAGATCGCATAGCCATCGTCGGCGCCGCCGCGGCCGTACAGGCGGTCGCCCTTCAGCACCGGCGTCCAGGGCCCCAGGCCTTCGCTCCAGCCGGTCATTTCCGGCTGTTTGTCCAGGTGCCCGTACAGCAGCACGCAGTCGTCGGCGCGCGCGGTGCCGCCCGATGCCGGCACGTCGATGAAGATCAGCGGCGTGCGGTTCGGCAGGCGCACCACTTCAAGCTGCGCGCCCGGCAGCGACTCCAGCTT
>JAICHS010000102.1 GCA_025924775.1 Rhodanobacteraceae bacterium | reverse complement strand
CTCACGCAGCCGCAGGCTGCATCGACCGGGAAGCAGGCTCAATGAAGCGCCGTCACCTTCTGTTGCTGCCGCTGCTGCTCGCCACGCTCACGCTTTCCGGCTGCGGGTTGTGGAACAAGCTCTTCAACCGGGGTACGAACATCCAGCCGCCCAAGGCGCTGGTCGAATTCACGCCCACGCTGCAGGTCCAGGAAATCTGGTCCACCCGCATCGGCGACGGTTCGGGGCGTTCGGGGGTGCGGCTGCAGCCCACGTTCGCGGATGGCAAGCTGTACCTCATCAGCACCGATGGCAAGATCGAAGCGCTGGACGCCGCCACCGGCAAGGAAATCTGGGAGCAATCCACCCGGGTGGGCGGCGGCCTGTGGCCGTTCAAGCACAAGAAGCCCGGTCCCGACGCGCGCTACGCGGGGGGGCCGACGGTTTCCGGCAGCCTGCTGGTGGTCGGCACGCTGGACGGTCACGTCTATGGCATGGATGCGGCGACCGGCAAGCAGCTGTGGAGCGCCGAAGTTGACGACGAAGTGATTTCAGCGCCGGCGATCGACGCAGGTGTGGTGTACGTGCGCACCAACTCCGGTTCCGTGTATGCGTTCGATGCCAATTCGGGCGAGCGCAAGTGGGCGAACGACCAGGCCAACGTGCCACTGCTCAGCCTGCGCGGCAACGGCCCGCTGCTGGCGGCGCATGGCGTGGTGATGTTCGGCAGCGACGACGGCAGCGTCGTGTCGTTGCGTGGCGACACCGGCGCCGTCCAGTGGAAGCTGCCGATCACCAAGGGCCTGGGGCGTACCGACATCCAGAAGTTGAACGACGCCGACGACACCCTGCAGCTCGACAACAACACCCTGTATGCCACCGCCTACCACGGCCAGCTGGTCGCGATCGACGCGGCCCAGGGCCAGCTGGCGTGGGATCGTCCGTTCTCCAGCTACGTGGGCGTTGGCGTGGCGGACAAGGAACTGGTCGGCGTGGACGACGATTCGCTGGTGTGGGCGTTTTCGAAGGATGGCGGTGGCGACATGTGGAAGCAGGACGCGCTGCAGTACCACTGGTTGACCGCGCCCGTCATCCAGTCGCAGTACGCCGTCGTGGGCGGCGTCGAAGGCTACGTGCACTGGCTCGACCTGTCCGATGGGAAACTGGCCGCGCGCGTACGGTTGTCCAAGGACGCCATTCGTGCCCGTCCGGTGGTGAATGGCGACACCGTGTACGTCGAGGACGTGAAGGGGCACGTGGCGGCTTACCGGATCGGCACCGCCGGATAGTCGCCTGAGCTTGCGCAGCACGGCCGGAGACGCCGCGGGAGCGCGCCATGCGCGCGACTTCAATCACATGGTGACCAATCGGCTCCGGTCGCGGCCATGGGCCGCGCCTACAGTACACTCCAGTGTCTGCGCTCCGGCGACCCGCGATTTACCTTCGCTCGCGACGGCTCTTTTGCGGTCCCGCCCAAGTATTACCCGAGCTCCCCGGACTCCCGCCCCATGCTTCCTGTTGTTGCCCTGGTAGGTCGCCCCAACGTCGGCAAGTCCACGTTGTTCAACGCGTTGACCCGGACGCGTGACGCCCTGGTCGCGGACCTGCCGGGCGTCACGCGCGATCGCCACTACGGCGTGTGCCGGCTGGCCGCGCAGCCATTCGTGCTGGTCGATACCGGCGGTCTGTCCGGCGAGCGCATCGACATTGACGAGCTGACCGAGAAACAGGTGCAGCTGGCAATCGACGAGGCCTGCGCCTGCGTGCTGCTGGTCGACGCGCGCGAGGGTCTGCTGCCGCAGGACCGTGCCGTCCTCGAGCGGTTGCGCCGCGCGGGCAAGCCGGTGCTGCTGGCGGTCAACAAGACGGATGGCGTCGATGCACAGGCGGCGCTGGCCGAGTTCGCGGCACTGGGCGTGGCGGCGACGTTTGCGATCGCGGCGGTGCATAAGCGCGGGCTGGACGCGTTGCTGGCGGAGCTGGCGACCCTGCTGCCCGCGGACGCCGCGGCGGAGCCCTGGGCTGAGGACGACACGTCCGATGGCGTTCGCGTCGCCATCGTTGGCCGGCCCAATGTCGGCAAGTCCACGCTGGTGAACCGCCTGCTGGGCGAGGAGCGCGTGGTCGTTTCCGACATCGCCGGCACGACCCGTGACTCGATCCAGGTGCCGCTGGAGCGCGACGGCAGGCACTACGTGCTGATCGACACCGCCGGCGTGCGCAGGCGCGGCCGGGTTGAAGACGCACTCGAGAAGTTCAGCGTCATCAAAACCCTGCAATCCATCGCCGCGGCGGAAGTCGCGGTGGTGATGCTGGATGCCGCCGAAAGCGTGACCGACCAGGACCTGACACTGATCGGGCAGGTGCTTGAGGCGGGGCGGGCGCTGGTGATCGTGGCCAACAAGTGGGATGGCCTGGCGCAGTACGACCGCGAGCGCTGCAAGGCGGGGCTGGAGCGCAAGCTCGATTTCGTCGCCTGGGCGACGATCGTGTTCCTGTCCGCCAGGCACGGCTCGGGGCTGCGCGAACTGATGCGCGCGATCGACCGTGCCGCGTCGGCGTCCGCGCGTGAGCTTGGCACCGCCGACCTCACGCGGTCGCTGGAAAAGGCGGTCGCCGCGCACCAGCCGCCGCTGGTACGCGGCCACTCGCCCAAACTGCGTTTCGCGCACCCGGGCGGGCAGCACCCGCCCACGATCGTGATCCACGGCACCCGCACCAAAAGCATCGCGGACAGCTATAGGCGTTACCTGGAGAACTTTTTCCGCAAACGCTACCGGCTGGAAGGCACCCCGGTCCGCATTGAATTCCGTGAAGGCGAAAACCCGTACGCCGGCAAGCGCAACACCTTGACTGAGAGTCAGCAGCGCAAGCGCCAGCGAATGCTGCGCCACGTGCGCGGGCGTTGACGGCACCGCGGGCCGATGCGCGACAATACACGCATGACCCTTCATGAAATTTCTCCGCGCGAGGCCAGGCAGCGCCAGCAGGCCGGCGCGTTGCTGCTGGACGTGCGCGAAACCTTCGAACATGCGACCGGCATGGCCGCAGGCGCGGTGCCGCTGCCCCGTGGCGAGATCCCGCAACGCATCGCGGCCGTTGCCGCCGACCACAATGCAGAAATCCTGACCATATGCGCACACGGCCAGCGCTCGCTGGCGGCGGCCCGGACGTTGCAGCAGTTGGGGTATGCCAATGTCACCTCGGTCGCGGGCGGCACCGCGCGCTGGATCGAGGAAGACTTGCCGGTCACCAAGCCGGGGGGCGACGATGATTTCTACGACCGCTACTCGCGCCACCTGCGACTGCCGGAAGTCGGCGAGGCCGGGCAACGCAAACTGGAAGCGTCACGCGTGGTGGTGCTGGGCGCCGGTGGGCTGGGTTCGCCGGCGGCGTTCTACCTGGCCGCCGCGGGCGTCGGCACCTTGGTGATCGCCGACGACGACGTGGTGGAACGCAGCAACCTGCAGCGGCAGATCCTGCACACCGACGAGCGCATCGGCATGTCCAAGCTCGACTCGGCCGCGCACGCGCTGCGTGCGCTGAACCCGCGCGTGAACCTCGAAGGCCTGCCCGAACGCGTGACGTCTGCGAACGTCGAGGCGCTGCTGGAAGGCGCGGACGTGGTGCTGGACGGTGCCGACAATTTTCCGGTGCGCTACCTGCTGAACGACGCCTGCGTGAAACTGGCCATTCCCCTGGTGTACGGCGCCGTGCAGCGTTTCCAGGGCCAGGTGAGCGTGTTTGACGCAGGGCGACAGCGGGGCAGGGCGCCTTGCTACCGCTGCCTGTTTCCGCAGCCGCCCGCACCCGAAGACGCGCCAAACTGTTCGGAGGCGGGCGTGCTGGGTGTGCTGCCGGGGGTGGTGGGCATGCTGCAGGCCACCGAAGCGATCAAGTTGCTGCTGGGCATCGGCCAACCGCTGGTCGGCCGCATCCTGATGTTCGATGCGCTCTCGATGCGCTTTCACGAAACCCGTCTGGCGCCTGATCCGGCGTGTCCGGTGTGTGCGGCCGGGCGGCCGTTCCCGGGTTACCTCGATTACGAGGCGTTTTGCGCAGGCGGTTGAGCGCGGGCAACCGGTCAGGCCGAACGGCGGTGCGGCTTGTGCTGTTGGGTCGCCAGCGCGGTCAATTGCTCTGGCGTCGCTTGCTTCTGGTATTTGGCCTTCCAATCCGCGTACGGCATCCCGTAGATGGCTTCGCGCGCTTCGTCCTTGGACAGCTCGAGGCCACGCTGGGCGGCGGCTTCGCGGTACCAGTCGGCGAGGCAGTTGCGGCAGAAGCCGGCCAGATTCATCAAGTCGATGTTCTGGACCTCCGGGCGCACCTCGACGAGGTGCTCGATCAGGCGCCTGAGGACCGCGGCCTGCAATTCATTGGATTCGATCATCATGATTCCCTCGAAAGTGGAGCACACGGGGCGGGAGCGGCCCCGTGGCGCAACGCTAGCGGGGTGCGCCGTGCCCGTGCCGTGACCTGCGTAACGAATGCGGAGCGACACCGCCCGCCATTGTGCGACCTTGGCCATGCCGCGATAATGGCGGTTTCAGGAACCCGGGCCATGACAGCACGCACTCTCGACGGACGCAGGATCGCGGGTGAGGTGCTGGACCGGGTTGCGGCCGGCGTCAGGGCCAGGCTGGACGCCGGCAGGGTGGCTCCCGGCCTTGCGGTGGTGCTGGTCGGCGCCGACCCGGCGTCCGCCGTGTACGTGCGCAACAAGCGCAAGGCCTGCAAGCAGGTCGGCTTCAAGTCGTTCGATTTCGACCTGGCGACGACGACCAGTGAAGCCGAGCTGTTCGCCCTGGTCGATCGCCTGAATACCGACCCGGCGGTGCACGGCATCCTGGTGCAGCTGCCGTTGCCACCGCACGTCAATGCCGCCGCACTGATCGACCGCATTGATCCGCGCAAGGACGTGGATGGTTTCAGCGCGGTCAACCTTGGCCACCTGGCGCTGCGTCGCTTCGGCCTGCGCCCGTGCACGCCCAAGGGCGTGATGACGTTGCTGGGACACACCGACCGTCCGGTGCGGGGCCAGCACGCGGTGGTGGTGGGCGTATCCAACCACGTGGGCCGGCCATTGGCGCTGGAGTTGCTGATCGCGGGCTGCACCACGACCTGCTGCCACAAGTTCACGCAGGACCTCGGCGGCTACGTGGGCCGCGGCGACATCGTGATCGCGGCGGTCGGCAAGGCGGGCCTGGTCAAGGGCGAATGGATCAAGCCCGGCGCGGTGGTGATCGACGTCGGCATCAACCGGCTGGAGAACGGTCATCTCGTGGGTGACGTGGAATTCAAGGCCGCCGCCGAGCGCGCATCATGGATCACGCCGGTACCCGGTGGCGTGGGTCCGATGACGGTGGCGACGCTGATGGAAAACACGCTGGAAGCGGCGCAAGCCATGGACGCCGTGTAGATCGCGCGCACGTCGAGGCGTATAATTGCGCATTGCATTGACGGACAGCATCCAATGCGCATTCTCGCCGAGGCCTTGACCTACGACGACGTTTATCTCGTCCCCGCTCATTCCACCGTTGTGCCGCGCGAAGTCGATACCTCGACGTTCCTGACGCGCAAGATCCGCCTCAACATTCCGCTGATGTCTTCGGCCATGGATACCGTGACCGAGGCGCGTCTGGCCATCACCATGGCGCAGTGCGGCGGCATCGGCATCATCCACAAGAACATGACCGTCGAGCAGCAGGCTGCCGAAGTGCGGCTGGTGAAGAAGTTCGAGGCCGGCGTGATCCGCGACCCGATCACGGTCGGGCCGAATACCTCCATTGGCGAGGTCAAGCGCATCACCCACGCGCACAATATTTCCGGCGTGCCGGTGGTGGAAGAAGACAAGCTGGTCGGCATCGTCACCAGCCGCGACCTGCGCTTCGAGAAGAAACCCGACGATCCGGTGCGCCACATCATGACCCGCAAGGACAAGCTGGTCACGGTGAAGGAAGGCGCCGGGGAAGACGAGATCATTGGCCTGCTGCACAAGCACCGCATCGAGAAGGTGCTGGTGGTCAACGATGCGTTTGAACTGCGCGGCCTGATCACCGTCAAGGACATCCAGAAGGCACACGACAATCCGCACTCCGCCAAGGATGCGCACGAACGCTTGCGCGTGGGCGCGGCGGTGGGCGTCGGCGGCCAGACGGAGCAACGCGTCGCGGCGCTGGCGGAAGCCGGCGTGGACGTGATCGTGGTGGATACCGCGCATGGCCATTCGCAGGGCGTGATCGACCGCGTGGCGTGGATCCGCAAAAAGTATCCAGACATCCAGATGATCGCCGGCAACATCGTGACGGCCGACGCCGCGCGCGCACTGCGCGATGCCGGCGTGGACGCGGTCAAGGTGGGGGTCGGGCCCGGTTCGATCTGCACCACGCGCATCGTCGCGGGCGTGGGCGTACCGCAGATCACCGCCATCTCGATGGTGGCCGATGCGATGCAGGGCACGCTTCCCGTGATCGCCGATGGTGGCGTGCGCTACTCCGGCGACATCGCCAAGGCCATCGTCGCGGGCGCGTCGTGCGTGATGCTGGGCTCGATGTTCGCCGGTACCGAGGAAGCACCCGGCGAAATCGAGCTATACCAGGGGCGCTCGTACAAAAGCTACCGTGGGATGGGTTCGCTGGGCGCCATGCAAAGCGGCTCGTCCGACCGCTATTTCCAGGAACAGGCCGCCGCCGACAAACTGGTGCCGGAAGGCATCGAGGGCAGGGTGCCCTACCGCGGTCCGCTGCGCGCGATCGTGCACCAGATGATCGGTGGCCTGCGTGCCTCGATGGGCTATTGCGGTTGCGCCAACATCGAGCAGATGCGCACCCGGCCGCAGTTCGTGCGCGTCACCAGCGCCGGCACGCGCGAAGCGCACGTGCACGATGTGCAGATCACCAAGGAAGCGCCGAACTACCGCCTGGACTGATGCTGCCAGCGTCTTCGCTCGTCATTCAGGAGCTGCGCGCTGCACAGAACCCTGAATGCGTTTTTCGCCTTTCGGCAAAAGCTGGATTCCGGATCGCGACTGCGCCGCATCGGAATGACGACAAGGAACAAACTTTGCCTGGTTCCCCTATGCGCGACCTCCACAGCGACAAGCTCCTCATCCTTGACTTCGGATCGCAGTACACGCAATTGATCGCGCGGCGCATCCGCGAAATCGGCGTGTATTGCGAGATCTGGGCGTGGGACCACGACCCGGCCGAAATCGCGCAATTCGCACCCAGGGGCATCATCCTTTCAGGTGGTCCGGAATCGGTCACCGAACCGGGTTCCCCGCGCGCACCGCTGCAGGCGTTCAAGCTGGGTGTACCCATCCTGGGCATCTGCTACGGCATGCAGACCATGGCCGCGCAGCACGGCGGTGCCGTTGAAGCCGGCCACGCGCGCGAATTCGGACACGCCACCATTGCGACCGAAACCTGCGCACTGTTCGAAGGCACGCCGGCCAGCCAGGACGTGTGGATGTCGCACGGCGACCGCGTCACCGCGCTGCCGCCGGGCTTCGTGCTGGCGGCAGCGACCGGGTCGGTGCCGATCGCCGCGATGGCCGATGAATCGCGCCACTGGTATGGCCTGCAATTCCACCCGGAAGTCACCCACACGGAACACGGCACCGCCATCCTGCGCCGCTTCGCCGTAGATATTTGCGGCTGCGCAGCCTTGTGGACATCGTCGCGCATCATCGACGACGCGGTCGCGCAGGTGCGCGCCTGCGTCGGCCG
>JAICHS010000101.1 GCA_025924775.1 Rhodanobacteraceae bacterium | reverse complement strand
TTACTGGCAGCGAAATTGCACGGTCGCGCGGGCCAGCTTGCCGGGCGCCGCGAGTGTGCCGGACGTGGCATCGTTTTTACTGGAAGCAATCACGGCGGCCGACTTGCCGCGTCGCTTGCAATACGCATCGGCGTCCTCGACGAGGCGGGCCTTCTCCTCGGCACCGCTCAAATGCCCGGATGAGCCCGTGACCCAAAACGCCCCGTCGTGCGCGGGCATGACGAACGACCTTGATCCGCAGCCGGCCAACGCAACGGCCGCCAGGCAAACTGCAAAGCGCAAAGACACGGTACATTCTCCTCTCTTGATATGGGCCAACCTGCCTGGACAGCCTCGGCACAGGGAACCGGGCAGTGGCCAAGGTTGCCCGGGCTTGAATGGTCAGAAACGCCAGAAACGCAAGGTACACCTGATCGGCCCACTTGCCATCAGGTCGGCATCCGGGCCGCCTGCCCTGTCACGCCCGTTGTCAAGCTTGCCCACCCCGTGCGGCGACAATACGCTTGCACGGATACCCTGACAGCCATCATGCCGATCCGTTACATCCACCTGCGCACGCACAGCGAATACTCGCTGCGCGACTCGACCATCCGCATTCCCGAGAAGCCCGAGTACGGCGATCCAGGGCATGCCAAGCATGCCAATCTGGTCAGCCGCGCGGTGGAGCTGGGCTTGCCGGCGCTGGCGCTGACGGATGATTCCAACCTGTTCGCGCAGATCAAGTTCTACCGTGCCGCCGAACAGGTGGGCATCAAGGCCATCGTGGGGTGCGATTTGTGGGTCACCAACGCCGAGGACGCGGCCCGTCCCGACCGGCTGACCCTGCTCTGCCGCGACCACGCTGGCTACCTCAACCTGACGCGGCTGATTTCGCGCGCATGGCTGGAAGGCCAGCACGCCGGCCGCGCGCAATTGCAGCCCGACTGGCTGGACGGTGCGGTGGGCGGCCTGTTCGCAATCGTCGGCCGCGACGGCACCTACGGCAAGTTGCTGGTCGCGCAACGCGAGCGCGATGCGCAGGACAACCTGTACGCGCTGCGGCGCCATTTCGGTGACGGCCTGTACCTTGAAATCACGCGCACCGCGCGCGCCGGTGAAGATGCATTCAACGCGCAGGCGCTGCAGCTGGCCGCGCGGCTGGACCTGCCGGTACTCGCCAGCAATGACGTGCGCTTTCTCGAGGCCGACGATTTCGAGGCGCACGAAGCGCGCGTGTGCATCCAGCAGGGCCAGCAACTGTCCGACCCGCGGCGTCCGCGCGATTATTCGCCCGAGCAATGGCTGAAACCCGCGGACGCAATGGCCGAGCTGTTTGCCGACCTGCCCGAGGCGCTGGACAACACGGTCGAGCTGGCCAAGCGCTGCAACCTGGAACTGTCGTTCGGCAAGTACTACCTGCCCGCGTTTCCGACGCCGAAGGGCCAGACGCTGGACAGCTGGATCGGCGACCTGGCGCGCAAGGGCCTGGACGAGCATCTGGCCCAATCCGGACTGGCACCGGGCCACACGCGCACCGATTACGACGCGCGCCTGGAACACGAGCTCGACACCATCGTGAAGATGGGGTTTCCGGGCTACTTCCTGATCGTCTCTGACTTCATCCGCTGGGCCAAGGCACAAGGCATCCCGGTGGGGCCGGGGCGCGGCTCGGGCGCGGGTTCGGTGGTGGCCTGGAGCCTCAAGATCACCGACCTCGATCCGCTGCGCTTCAACCTGCTGTTCGAGCGGTTCCTCAACCCCGAACGCGTGTCCATGCCCGACTTCGACGTCGATTTCTGCATGGAGCGGCGCGACGAGGTAATTGCCTACGTCGCCGGCAAGTACGGTCGCGACCAGGTCAGCCAGATCATCACCTACGGTTCGATGGCGGCCAAGGCCGTGCTGCGCGATTGCGGGCGCGTGCTGGGCATGCCCTACGGGCAGGTGGACAAGATCGCGAAGTTGATTCCGCGCATGCCGCTGGACTTGACGCTGGGCGACGCGCTGGGCATCAGCGAGAAATCGAAGAAGGAACCCGACCGCGTGGTGCGCGAGTTCTGCGAGTTGTACCGGCAGGACGACGAAGCCCGCACCCTGATCGACCTGGCGTTGAAGCTGGAGGGCCTGGCGCGCAACGCCGGCAAGCACGCCGGCGGCGTGGTGATCGCCCCCACCCCGCTGACCGATTTCGCGCCGCTGTATTGCGAGCCGGGCGGCACCGGCGTCGTCACGCAGTACGACAAGAACGACGTCGAAACCGTGGGGCTGGTGAAGTTCGACTTCCTGGGCCTGCGTACCCTCACCATCATCGACTGGGCGGTGAAGGCGATCAATGCACGCCGCGCGGCGGAGCGCGAGCGTCCCCCGCGTCCGTCCTCCGGGCACCTCCCCCCGCAAGCGGGGAAAGGACCGGACGCGCAGCCTGCGGATGCAACGGCACCGTTGGACATCGCGACGATCCCGCTGGACGACCCGGAAGTGTTCCGGATGTTCCGCGAGGCGCGCACTGTTGCGGTGTTCCAGTTCGAAGGCGGCGGCATGCAGCGCCTGCTGAAGGACGCCAAGCCCGACCGCTTCGAGGACCTGATCGCGCTGAACTCGCTGTTCCGTCCCGGGCCGATGGACCTGATCCCCAGCTACGTCGCGCGCAAGCACGGACGCGAGCCCGTCACCTATCCCGACCCGCGGGTCGAACCCGTGCTGGGCGAAACCTTCGGCATCATGGTGTACCAGGAGCAGGTGATGCAGATGGCGCAGATCGTCGGCGGTTACTCGCTGGGCGGCGCCGACCTGCTGCGGCGCGCGATGGGCAAGAAAAAGAAAGAGGAGATGGTGAAGCACCGCGCCATCTTCCGCGAGGGCGCCGCAAAGAACGGCGTACCCGCGGACCAGGCCGACGCAATCTTCGACCAGATGGAAAAGTTCGCGGGCTACGGCTTCAACAAGTCGCACGCCGCGGCCTATTCGCTGGTCGCCTACCAGACCGCATGGCTCAAAACGCACTACCCCGCCGAGTTCATGGCGGCGACGCTGTCTTCGGACATGGACGCCACCGAGAAGCTGGTGCAGTTCATCGAGGATTCGCGCGGCATCGGCCTTGCGATCCTGCCGCCCGACGTCAACGCCTCGGACTACCACTTCGTCGCCATCCCGCATGGCGGCGACAACGGCCGCGACGCCATCCGTTACGGGCTGGGCGCAATCAAGGGTGCCGGTCGCGCGGTGTGCGAAGCGATCATGGCGGCGCGTGCAACGGGGGGCCCGTTCCGCGACCTCGCCGACTTCTGCGCACGCATGGATTCGGGCAAGTTGAACAAGCGCGTATTCGAGGCGCTGATCCAGTCCGGCGCGATGGATGCGCTGGGCGCCAACCGCGCCACGCTGGCCGTGCAACTGCCCGAAGCGGTGAAGGCCGCCGAACAAAGCCTGCGCGACCGCGAGGCCGGCCAGAACGACATGTTCGGCACGGCCCTGGCGCCCGTCGCAACGGTGGCCGTGGCCACCCCGGTGCAGCCGGAATGGCCGTTGGAACGGCGGCTGGCCGGCGAGCGCGCCACGCTGGGCCATTACCTGTCAGGACATCCCACCGATCCGTGGCGCGAGGTGCTGGCGCAACTGGCCACCTGCCCGATCGGTGAAATCGCCGGGCGCTACGAACCGCCACCGCCACGCGGCAACCATGACGGCGACGAGGGCCGCTTCCGGCGCGCGCCCGAAACCCCGTGGACGGTCGCCGGCATGGTGACGCGGGTGTTCCGCCACGGCGACACCGGCGCCGGTGTGCGCGTGGAGGACTGGTCGGGCGCGATGACCACCAACTTCTTCCGCGACGCCATGGAGCAGTACGGCGCGCTGGTGCAGCCCGACGCGATCCTGGTGATCGAAGGCGGATTGGCCTTCGACGATTTCCGGGGCGAACTGCGCGTGCGCGCGCGCCGTGTATGGACCCTGGACCAGGCCTGCGAGGCGGGTGCGCGGGTGTTGCGCATCGGCGTCAACGGTATCGACGCCGGCTTCGTCAACACCTTCAAGCGCGCGCTGGCGGGTCACTGCGGCGGCCGCACGCCGTTGCTGCTGACCGGCTACCACAACGCCACCGGCAGCGCCGACCTGCGGCTGGGCGATGACTGGCGCGTGCGCGTAGACACCGGCCTGCTGCGCAGCCTGGCGGAGCTGCCGGGCATCCAGTCGGTCCGGCCATCCCTGGCGCGCCCGGCCAGGTAATCCCGGTTTCCTGCTGTAGGCGGCTATAATTGCGGCTTTGTCCGGCCAGCCATGGGAATGAATCCGAACTTCCTCGATTTCGAGCAGCCGATCGCCGAGCTGGAAGGCAAGCTGCGCGAACTGACCGCCGCCGGCCACGACAACGCCATCGACGTGGACGACGAGGTCGGCGAGCTGCGTTCCAAGCTGCGCGTCAAGACCGCGGAAATCTTCCGCGACCTGACGCCGTGGCAGATCACGCAGCTGTCGCGGCATCCGGGCCGCCCGTACACCAAGGACTACCTCGCGGTCATCTGCGACGAGTTCCATGAACTGGCCGGCGACCGCATGTACGCGGATGATGCCGCGATCGTTGGCGGCCTCGCGCGCATCATCGGCCGTCCCGTCGTGGTGATCGGCCACCAGAAAGGCCGCGACATCAAGTCCAAGATACGGCGCAACTTCGGCATGCCGCGCCCCGAGGGTTACCGCAAGGCGCTGCGCCTGATGCAGCTGGCCGAACGCTTCGGCCTGCCCGTGCTCACCTTCATCGACACCCCCGGAGCCTATCCCGGCGTCGGCGCCGAGGAGCGTGGACAAAGCGAGGCCATCGCGCGCAACCTCGAAGTCATGGCGGAGTTGAAGGTGCCGATCGTGTGCACCGTGATCGGCGAAGGCGGCTCGGGCGGCGCGTTGGCGATCGGCGTGGGCGATCGCGTCAACATGCTGCAGTACTCCACCTACTCCGTGATTTCGCCCGAGGGCTGTGCCTCGATCCTGTGGAAGAACGCCGGCCGGGCCAAGGATGCCGCCGAGGCGCTGGGCCTGACCGCGCCGCGCCTCAAGGAACTCGACCTGATCGACAAGATCATCCGCGAACCCACCGGTGGCGCGCACCGTAACCCGCGTTCGATGGCGATCCGCCTGAAGGCCGTGCTGCTGAACCAGCTCGACGAATTGCAGGCGCTGCCGGTCGATGCGTTGCTGGAACAGCGCTACCAGCGCCTGCGCAAGTACGGCAGCTGGCAGGAATAAGCCCCCGCCTGACGCGCTACCATCAGCACATCCCGCATGGAGCAATGTGCCATGGCCAGCGACGCCGCCGCCAAGCTCGCAGTTCTGATCGATGCCGACAACGCCCAGCCGTCCATTCTTGACGCGTTGCTGGCGGAAGTTGCCAAGTACGGCACCGCGCACGTCAAGCGCGCCTACGGCGACTGGACCGACAATCACCTGAAGGGCTGGAAGGAGGATTTGCTGACACAATCCATCCAGCCCATCCAGCAGTTCGGCTATACGCGCGGCAAGAACGCCACCGACTCGGCGCTGATCATTGACGCGATGGATCTGTTGTATTCCGGCCGCCTGGATGGTTTCTGCATCGTTTCCAGCGACAGCGACTTTACCCGCCTTGCTGGCCGCATCCGCGAATCCGGGCTGGTGGTGTACGGCTTCGGCGAACGCAAGACCCCGGAACCGTTCGTGGCCGCCTGCGACAAATTCATCTACGTGGAAAACCTGGGCGGCAAGCCGGATGGGGAAGCTCCGCGCAAGCAGCGCAGCGCGGCCGAGCTGAAGCAGGATACGGGACTGGTCAACCTGTTGCGCAACGCCATCGACGCGGCCTCCGACGACGAAGGCTGGGCCGCACTGGGCGGGGTTGGCTCCATCATCAGCAAGCAGCGACCGGACTTCGACGCACGCAGCTACGGTTACGGCAAGCTCAGCGACCTGGTCGCCGCGACCACGCTGTTTGAAGTGGAACGGCGGAGCGCGGGCGAAGGCCGCCCCAAGACGCTGCATGTCCGCAATCGCAAGAAGACCGCCAAGGCATGACGTGCCGGGCCTGATCGAAACCCTGCGCGCGGCGTGGGCGGGCGCCGGGACCCCAGCCGTGTGCGTGACCTTCAGCGGCGGGCCGGATTCGACCGCACTGCTGCACGCGCTGGCGCAAACGCCCGAGGTTCGCGCGCAAGGCCTGCGCGCGCTGCACGTCGATCACGGCTTGCACGCCGACAGTGCCGCGTGGGCGCGCCGGTGCGCGGCGTTTTGTGCAACGCTCGACCTTCCACTGACGACCGTTCGCGCCGACGTGGACGCGTCACGCGGCGAAGGCATCGAAGCTGCGGCGCGCCACGCGCGCTACGCGGCCTTCGCCCAACACTTGCGCCAGGGCGAATGGCTGGCGCTGGCCCACCATCGTGACGACCAGATCGAAACCGTGCTGCTGAAACTGCTGCGTGGCGCTGGCCCGGAAGGCCTGGGCGGCATGTGCGCACTGCGCCCGTTCGCGCGCGGATTCCTGTGGCGCCCCCTGCTCGAAATCGGACGCGAAGTATTAACGAATTATTTGAATACAAACAATATTTCGTTCATAGACGATCCCGCAAACCACGATCCAAGGTTCGCCCGCAACGTGCTGCGCCACGAAATCCTGCCGCGGCTCGCCCGGCACTGGCCGCATTTCGATGCGGGCGTGTTGCACGCAGCGAAGCTGGCCCGCGGCGCCGCTGATTTCATCGAAAGCGAGGCCACCATCGCACTGGCCGGGTGCCTGCACCATGACCACACGGTGGCGGCAACGGCGTGGCTGGCGCTGCCCGCAGCGTTGCGCGCGGGCGCACTCGACGCGTGGCTGCACGCCCTCGAACTGCCGGCGCCACCCGATGCCGCGCGCGCGGAGCTTGAACGCCAAGCCATGCACGCGGCCGGCGATCGCGTCCCGCGTGTCACGTGGCCGGGTGCGGAGGTGCGCATTTGGGACGGTCGCCTGCACGCCACGCCACCGCTCGCGCCGCCGCCCGTGAATTGGCGGGCAACGTGGGACGGCACCCCGCTGGCGCTGCCCCATGACTGTGGCACGCTCACGCTGGACCGCACGACGACAGCTTCACGGCCAACCCGCGCGATGCACCTTGAAGCTCCACTCACGGTCCGCTTTCGCACCGGTGGCGAGCGGATCAAACCCGCCGGCGACGTACATACCCGTGAACTGCGCGACCTGTTCCAGCAATCCCGCATGCCGCCATGGCTGCGTGCGCGCTGTCCGCTCATCCATGAACATGACAAACTGATTGCGGTTGCCGATCTGTGGACCAGCGAACGCGGCAGCCGGGTTTTCGCTGCGTGCGGCACGCGTCCACGCTGGACACGCCCGGCATGGGCCGAATGAAACGGGATCAATCGGCCACCCGTTCAGCCGCCAGCCACGGCCTACGCGCTAAGTAGATTCCGTTCTCCACAGGAGGCTTCCCATGAAAATCCAACGTGTCGCCACGGCTGCCACGCTTGCGTTCGCCGCCGCGATGTTCGCGGCTGCCCCGGTCCAGGCCGACCCGCCACCGTGGGCGCCGGCGCACGGCTGGCGCGCCAAGCACCAATACGTGTACTACCCGTCGGCCGAGGTGTATTACGAGCCGGCGTCGCGGATGTGGTTCTGGCTGGGTGGCGACGGCTGGCAAGCCGGCGTGAGCCTGCCCCTCGGCCTGCAAGGTTACGTAAGCGCGGGCGGCGTGAATGTCGCGCTGGATGTCGACCGGCCCTACCTGCAAAACGATGATGTAGTGCGCCGCTACGGCGGCCACCAGCGCCATTGGTGGCGCGACGATGATCAGGGGCATGGGCGTGGTCACGGCAACAACGGCCA
>JAICHS010000100.1 GCA_025924775.1 Rhodanobacteraceae bacterium | reverse complement strand
GCCGGCAAGCGCACCATGGTCGAGTGGATCGAGGAAGCCACCAGCATGCCGATGCTGTTTTCGGCGGGCGTCAACTTCGCGCAGGGCAACTTCCTTGCCGCGCCGTCGTCCGAGATGCGCTACGTGACGTGATTTGTGCGATCGTCCATGATCGCCGCGCCACGTAGACCCTCCGCCACTGACGGTCCTTCGGCCACCAACACCAGAACGGCCATCCATGGCCTGACTTTCCGCGAAGCCCTTTCCCCGACGGTCACGGCAGGTTCGAAGCAACGACTCTGCGTGCCCGGCTGCGGATTCCCTAATCGCCACTTACACGGCAAACTGGCGCCATGGCCACCGCACCGCACCCCGTCGCCGCCAACCCTCGACTCGCCTTCGTCGCTTCCGCGGCGGACAAGGCGTGCGCGGCCTGCGCTGCACTGGAACAACGCTACGGTGCGGTGACGCCCGACGCTGCGGATGCGATCGTGGCGCTGGGCGGCGATGGATTCATGTTGCGCACGCTGCACGCGCAGCTCGGGCGCGGCTTGCCGGTGTATGGCATGAAGCTGGGACGCGTCGGCTTCCTGATGAACCGCTACCAGCCCGACGAATTGCCTGCGCGCATCGCCGCGGCGCACCCGGCCGTGCTGCACCCGCTGGAAATGCGCGTGACGCAGCGCGACGGCCACGTGGCCACGGCGCTGGCATTCAACGAAATTTCCCTGCTGCGGCAAACCAACCAGGCCGCGCACATCGAGGTGGCGCTGAACGGCAAGGTGAAGCTGGCCAACTTGATCTGCGACGGCCTGCTGGTGGCGACGCCCGCGGGTTCGACGGCCTACAACCTGTCCGCGCACGGCCCGATCCTGCCGCTGGACGCCAACGTGCTGGCGCTGACGCCGATCAGTCCGTTTCGTCCGCGCCGCTGGCGCGGCGCGCTGCTGCCGGTTGCCACGAGGATCGGCTTGCGCACGCTGGAACCCGGGCATCGCCCGGTCAGCGCCACCGCCGACTTCCTGGAAGTGCGCGACGCCGTGGACATCCAGATACGCGAAGCGCGCGAACGCGCCATCACGCTGCTGTTTGACCCCGAACGCAGCCTGGCGCAACGCATCCTCGACGAACAGTTCGAGCTGTAACCGACTAGCCATCGCGCGCGATCAGCGCCCCGCCTATCCTTGCCAGGTGCCGTCGGGCGACGGCGAAATGTGCGCACGCACAAGGCGCTGATCGAGGAGCAATACCGGATGCAATTCGATTACGTCATCGTCGGCGGCGGCTCCGCCGGCTGCGTCCTCGCCAATCGGCTTTCAGCCAAAACCAGCTGCCGCGTCTGCCTGATCGAAGCCGGCCCTAGCGACGACAGCCTGTTGGTACGGGTGCCCGCCGGCATCATCGCCCTGATGCGTTCGCGCAAGCGCAACTGGCGCTATTGGTCCTGCCCGCAGGCGCAACTTGACGGCCGCCCGCGCTACATGCCGCGCGGCAAGACCCTCGGCGGCTCCAGCTCGGTCAACGCAATGATCTACACCCGTGGCCACCCACGCGACTACGACCACTGGGCCGCGCTGGGCAACGCCGGCTGGGGCTGGGATGACGTGTTGCCCGTGTTCAAGCGCAGCGAAGACAACACGCGCGGTGCCGACGCATTCCACGGCGTCGGCGGCGGGCTCAAGGTCGCCGACCTCGCCTACGCCCACCCCGCAAGCCGGGCCTTCGTCGCGGCCTGCGTCGAGGCCGGGTTTCCGGCCAATCACGATTTCAACGCCGCCGTGCAGGAGGGCGTCGGGCTTTACCAGGTGACCCAAGCCGGTGGCGAGCGCAGCAACGTCGCGCGCGGGTACCTCGCGCCCATCCTAGACAGGACCAACCTGACGGTGCTGACGGATACCCTGGCCAAGCGCGTGTTGCTGGACGGCAAGCGCGCCGTGGGCGTCGAATGCGTCAGCCGCGGCGCCACCCGAAAGCTTGAAGCCGGCACCGTGATCGTGTCGGCCGGTACGTTCAATTCGCCGCAGCTGTTGCTGCTGTCGGGCATCGGCGCGAGGGCCGCGCTTGAACCGCACGGCATCCCGCAGTCGCACGACCTGCCGGGGGTCGGCCAGAACCTGCAGGACCACCCCGACGTGTTGACCGTCTACCACTCCCGCCGGCACGACACCATGAGTCTCGGCATCGGCTACCTGCCGCAGGCTGTTCGGGATGCGTGGCAATACGCGCGCACACGCCAGGGACCGCTGACCTCCAACGCCGCCGAGGCGGGCGGCTTCATCAAGTCGCAGCCGGAAGCGGACATTCCCGACCTCCAGCTGCACCTGACCGCGGCGCTGCTCGACAACCACGGGCTCAACTGGCGCTTTGCCATGGGTTGGGGCTACTCGGCGCACGTCTGCGTGCTGCGCCCGAAGTCACGCGGCCACGTCGGTCTGATCGACGCCAATCCGCAAAGCCCGCCGCTGATTGACCCCAACTTCCTGGCCGACCCCGACGATACGGAGCGCCTGTTGCGCGGCCTCCGGATCGTGCGCGAAAACATCCTGGCATGCAATCCCCTGGCGCCGTGGCGTGGCAGCGAGGTGTTCCCCGGCGCGGACGTGCGCAGCGACGCGGAACTGCGCGCCTACCTGCGGGCGAAGGTCGAGACGATCTACCACCCGGTGGGCACCTGCGCGATGGGCAACGGCGACAGGGCGGTGGTCGATGCCGACCTGAAGGTGCGCGGCCTCGACGCGCTTTACGTGGTGGATGCTTCCGTGATGCCCACCCTGATCGGCGGCAACACCAACGCACCGACCGTGATGATCGCCGAGAAGGCCGCGGACGGCATGCTGGGCGTGCACCGCAGTCCACGCGAGGGCGATGCGCCACGACGCATGCCGGACGCCTGAATCCGCGCAACCCGCGTCCACCATGACGCACCGGCCGCCGCGGGCGGCCGGCGCCGATCCCGCCTTCGCCGTCAGGCCACTTCACGCCGGAACTGGGCCTGCTCGGTCGAACCCTCCAGCGCCGAGAGCGACGAGCGGCCGCCCATGATCACCTGGTTGACGGCATCGAAGTAGCCCGCGCCCACCTCGCGCTGGTGGCGCGCGGCCGTATAGCCGTCCTTTTCCGCGGCGAATTCGGCCTCCTGCACTTCGACGTAGGCCGCCATCTGCCGGTCCTTGTAGGCGCGCGCAAGCTGGAACATCGAGTGGTTGATCAGATGGAACCCCGCCAGCGTGATGAACTGGAACTGGTAGCCCATCCCGGCCAGCTGCTGCTGGAAGCTGGCGATCGTGGCGTCGTCGAGGTTCTGCTTCCAGTTGAAGCTGGGCGAGCAGTTGTAGGCCAGCAGCTTGCCGGGGTACCTGGCCAGGACCGCGTCGGCGAAGCGGCGTGCCTGCACAAGATCGGGCTTGGCCGTTTCACACCACACGATGTCGGCGTACGGCGCGTAAGCCACGCCGCGCGTGATGGCCTGTTCGATGCCGGGCCGGGTGCAGAAGAAGCCTTCCACGGTGCGCTCGCCGGTACAAAATTTACGGTCGCCCGCGTCAATGTCGGAGGTCAGCAGGCCGGCACCCATCGCGTCCGTGCGCGCCACGATCAGGGTCGGCACGCCCGATACGTCCGCCGCCAGCCGCGCCGCCACCAGTTTGCCGACGGCCTCGGACGTCGGCACCAGCACCTTGCCGCCCATGTGGCCGCACTTCTTGGCGCTGGCCAGCTGATCCTCGAAATGCACCGCGGCGGCACCCGCCGCGATCATGTGCTTCATCAACTCGAAGGCGTTCAGCACGCCGCCGAAGCCGGCCTCGGCATCGGCCACGATCGGCACCAGCCAGTCGATGTCATCATGCCCTTCGCTGTGCTGGATCTGGTCGGCGCGCAGTAGGGCGTTGTTGATCCGGCGCACCACGTTCGGCACCGCATCGACCGGATACAGCGACTGGTCGGGATACATCGTGTCGGCCGTGTTGGCGTCGGCGGCCACCTGCCAGCCGGACAGGTAGATCGCCTTCAGGCCGGCCTTCACCTGCTGTACCGCCTGGTTGCCGGTGAGCGCGCCCAGCGCGTTGATGAACGGTGCGTGGTGCAGGTCGTGCCACAGGCGTTCGGCACCGTGACGCGCCAGCGAGTGTTCCACCGGTACCGTGCCGCGCAGGCGCACCACGTCGTCGGACGAGTAACCGCGCGTGACGCCGGCCCAGCGTGGATGGTTGTCCCAGTCGAACTGCAGTTGTTCCGCGCAAGCAAGTTGGTTTTTCATGTTCGGCTCCGGATGGTTGGGCGGGTCAGTGCAACTGGGGATAGGCGTGCAGCGTCAGGAACTCGGCCAGCGTGTCGGCGCGGACCAGTTCGCCGAGCAGGCACGCGGCCTTCGCGGCCCGCGTCGAACCGGTGACGCCCGCTGCCGCCAGCGCGTGGGTCTGCGCGGCCAGCGCCTGGTCGAAGCGCGCAACGGTGATGGGCGCGCCATCGTCGAACGCGAGACCGTCGGCATGGTGCAGCCACTGCCACAACTGCGTGCGCGCGATTTCCGCCGTGGCGGCGTCTTCCATCAGGTGATGGATCGGCACGCAGCCCTGCCCCGCGAGCCACGCCGCGAGGTAGCGCAGCGACACCTCGACGTTGTTGTCGAAACCCGCCTGCGTGATGCTGCCGCCGCAAGGCGCCAGCAACTCGTCGCGTGTGGCGGGGACGCCCTCGGACGCGACGTGCAACTGGTTGGGGGTCGGCATGTGCGCGTCGAACACCTCGCGCGCCAGCGGCACCAGCGCGGGATGCGCAACCCAGGTACCGTCGTGGCCGTCGGTTACTTCGCGCAGCTTGTCCGCGCGCACCTTGGCCAGCGCGGTGTCGTTGGCAGACGCGTCGCCCTTGATCGGAATCTGCGCCGCCATGCCACCCATCGCGAAGGCGCCGCGACGGTGGCAAACGCGGATCAGGTGCCGCGAATAGTTGCGCAGGAACGGCACCGTCATCGCCACCTGACCGCGTTCGGGCAGCACCCGATCGGGATGCGCGCGCAGGGTTTTCAGGTACGAGAAGATGTAATCCCAGCGCCCGCAGTTGAGGCCCACCACGCGCCGGCGCAACGCGTAGAGGATCTCCTCCATCTGGAACGCCGCGGGCAGGGTTTCGATCAGCACCGTCACCTTGAAGGTGCCGCGCGCAAGGCCGAGCTCGCGCTCGACATAGGTCATCACGTCCTCCCACCACGCAGCCTCCTCCATCGATTGCAGCTTCGGCAGGTAGAAGAACGGTCCGAGTCCGCGCGCCGCGAGGTCGCGCGCGTTGTGCAGCGCGAACACGGCGAAGTCGAACAGCGCGCCGGAAACCGGTTCGCCGTCGATGCGCACGTGGTCTTCGGAAAGGTGCAGGCCGCGCGGGCGCACCATCAGCACCGCGGTGTCGGCCTTCAGGCGGTAACCACGCCCGTCCGGCGCGTGGTACTCGATGCGGCCCGTCACCGCATCGCGCAGGTTGACCTGGCCGTCCAGCAGGTTTTTCCACGTCGGCGTGGTTGAGTCCTCGAAGTCGGCCATGAACACGTTGGCACCGGAGTTCAGGCCGTTGATCACCATCTTGCGGTCCACCGGCCCCGTGATCTCGACTCGGCGGTCCTGCAGCGCCGCGGGAATGGGCGCCACGCGCCAGTCGCCGGCGCGGATCGCGCGGGTATCGGCGCGGAAGTCGGGCAACTCACCCACGTCGTAGCGCGCCTGCACCCGGGCGCGCTCGGCCAGCAACGCACGGCAGCGCGCGTCGAAGTGGTCGTGCAGGTTGGCCAGGAACACCAGGGCCCTGGCCGGCAGGACGCCGGCGCAGTCCGGGCTCGAGCAGCCACGAACCTCGATGCCAGTCGTGTCGTAGAGCGTTTCCATCGGCATGTCCACGGGCTCACCTCTTGCGGTTGCTGGGGGGTGCAGCCGACGCTAGGTCGCGCCCCATGGTTTGACAAAACAGAACATTCAATGCATAACATTGACATTATCAAACCTGCGAACAAGTATTTGATTGAAATGGCAACCCAACCGCTGAAGCCAGGCAAAACGCGCGCTGTGCGACGCAAATCACGCGCAACCGACCCCCGCAAGGATGCAACGCGGTTCTATTACAAGGGCAACCGCTACAAGCAGCTGCGCGCGTTCGTCGCGATCGTCAAGCTCGGCACCCTGGCGCGCGCCGCGGAATCGCTGTTCCTGTCGCCGCCGTCCATCAGCCTGCAACTGCAAGCGCTGGAGCGTGAACTCGGCACGCGACTGGTGGAACGCGGACGCCGGCGCATCGTCGTCACCCGCGCGGGCCAGGCGCTGTTCGAGCAGGCCCGGCCGCTGGTCGAAGGGCTGGACACGCTGGATACGCAATTCCACAGCGCGGTCGCGGGTCTGGGTGCGGGCGAACTCACCATCGCGGCAGGGTCATCGACGATCCAGTACCTGCTGCCACCATCGGTCGCACGCTACCGCGAGAAATTCCCTGGCGTGCGCCTGCAACTGGCCAACGTCACGGGCAAGGGCGGACTGGCGATGCTGCGTTCCAACCAGGCCGACTTCGCGGTAGGTTCCATGCTGGACGTGCCGGACGACATCACCTACCAGCCGTTCCGCCGCTACGATCCGATGCTGATCCTGCCGGTGGGGCACCCGCTGGCGGACAAGCCCGACCTGCGCCTGCGCGACCTGTCGCCATTCGGTCTGATCCTGCCGCCACACCGCCTGACCACCTACCGCCTGGTGGACCTGGTGTTCCAGCAACGCAAAGTGCCCTACACCGTGGCGATCGAGGTGGGCGGTTGGGAAGTGATCAAGCAATACGTCGCGACGGGCCTCGGCATTTCCATCGTCACGGGCATCTGCCTGAGCGACGCCGACAACGGGAAACTGGTGGCCCGCAACATGCGCGCGTGGTTTCCGCAGCGCAGTTACGGCGTGGTGATGTGCAAGGGCAAATACCTGTCCATCGAAGCGCGCAACTTCATCAACCAGATCAAGCCCGGGCTGCTGGCGCATCGCGAGCACGACGAGCCGGGCGACTCCGAACGCTAACGCGTGCCAGCGCGCTCCCGCGTCTGCGCAAGCTGCCGTTGCACGCGCTCAAGGTCGGCGGGCGTATCGACGTCCGTGACGTCAAGGGGCACCCGTTCGACGCGCGCACCCTGTTGACGCAGCCACGCCTGCGCACCCTGCGCGCCACGCCACGCCGCAAGCTCGGGAAAACAATCGGCGGGAAACAACACCGGCGGGCCGGGCCTGCCCGCGTGGTCGCCGGCGATGATCAGGTCCGGCGCCTGCGCATGCCGGTCGAGCATGCCTTGCAACCCGCGCGCATCCAGCAACGGATGATCGGCCAGGCACACCAGCGCGGCCCGCGCATCGGGAAAGCATTCACGCACTGCTCGGATGCCGGCACCCAGCGATGCCCCCAGGCCTTCGCGCCAATCGGGATTCGATACGCAATGGGCAGGCAACCCGGTCAGCGCGGCGGCCACGGCATCGCCGCCGGCACCGGTCACCACCAGCAACGGACAGCCCAGGTCGAGCAACGTCCGCGCCACGCGGCCAACCATTGGCTCGCCCGCGACAGGCGCCAATTGCTTCAGCGTGCCGAAACGGCGGCCTTCGCCGGCGGCCAGCAGCACCGCGACGGTCCCGCTGCCGGACGGCGCGGTACTCATGCGTGAATGTCGCCCGTCCCCGCGTGCAGGGGGCCACCCGCGCGGGCCCGCTGCACCGACAGGATTTCCGCTGCGACCGCCAGCGCGATTTCCTCAGGCGTGTTGGCGCCCAAGTCCAGGCCCGCCGGCGCATGTAGCAGCCATCCCGCGGCATCCAGCTCGGCGTGCAGGCGGGCCGCGCGCGAACGCGAACTCAACGCACCGACGTAGGCCAGCGGCGTGCCTTCCAGTGCGTGCAG
>JAICHS010000099.1 GCA_025924775.1 Rhodanobacteraceae bacterium | reverse complement strand
TAGATCCAGCGGCGCTGGGTGTGGTCGCTGATGTGCATGAACTCGGCGCCGATGCTCGCCACATAGGTGTGGCGCAGGCGTTCGCGCAACTCGCGCAGCCGCATGCGCTGGCCGCCGCCGGCGAACGTTCCGCAATCGAATTCGGTGTCGAGGTCGGCTTCGCTGAGGCCATGGAACGGCAGGTCGAGGTCGGGCGCCGGGCGCTTGGGCGCGATGGCCAGGGGATCGAGGTCGGCGGCGAGGTGGCCGCGGGAGCGGTAGGCCGTCAGGAAGCGCAGGACGCCGGCCTGCTTGCGTGCGTGGGCGTCGTCCATCGACACGACCGCGCGCGGGCCTTGCCGCTGCGCGGCGACGATGCGGGCGATGGCGTCGGCGTGGGAAACGTCACCCGCGCCGTGCAGGCTCTGGAACCAGGTTTGCCACTGCGGGGCGACGGATTGCGGGTCGCGCAGCCAATCCTCGTACAACTGGTCGAGATAAGCGGCATTGCCCCCGCCGAACTGGGAGGTTTCCGCCAATTGCTGCAACAAACTGCCGCCGTCACTCACGATGGTCACCACGCAAATAATGGGTTGAGCGCGCAGGGCTGGATCGCACCATGCCGCAACCCGCAATTATAGCGGTTTGGATGCTGCATTGCGGGATTCGCGGCCGTTGCGGGTCAGGTGGCGGCAAGGCGCGATGGACCCGCGCGATGGGCTGCGCGCCGCGCCAGGATCAGATCCCCAGCGTGCGCAATTCGGGCCACGGTTCCGAGCGCGACCAGACTTCCTCGAACTGGCGCATCAACTCGGCATGGCGCCCCGGCGCCCAGGTCGAACCGGTAGCCAGCATTTCGTTTTCCAGTGGCCGGAACAGGTAGCCGCAGGTGTCCACGCACATGAAGGCCGAGGTGTAGGCCAGGTCGGCCGGCTCCAGCGGGCGCCGCATCTCGACCACGCTGGACAGGCGTTGCGCCAGTTCCAGCAGGCGCGTGCCCTCCTGCAATGCGCGCGCCAGGTCCTGGACGAGGATGCGGATGGAGGCGCCGCGGCCTGAAATCGCCAACCGCCGCAGTTCGACCAGGCAGGCGGTGTCATTGAGCAGCAGCGGGTGCAGCTCGCGCACCCACACGCACATGCTGCGGCGGGCTTGCGACAGCAACAACTGGGTGACGTCGATCAGTTCCTCGCGCGTGGTGGCGCGCAATGCGGTCGGCTCGGGCGGTGGCGCGGGGACGGGGCGTGCGGGTTCGGGCAGCGCGTCCAGTGTGCGCCGCATCGTGATGTGCCGGATGCCGGCTTCCTCGAACTCCGCGCCTTCGCGGGTGAATCCGTAGCGTGCGTAGAACGGCACGGCGTCGTGCTGCGCGTGCAGGCTGACGCCGGCCAGGCGGCGCGCGCGGGCGCGCTCGAGCAGGGTGCGCAGCAGCAGCGTACCGACGCCGCGTCCACGCCAGTCGCGCAGGACCGCCATGCGCCCGATCCGGCCTTCCGGCGTCATGC
Organism: Rhodanobacteraceae bacterium; assembly: GCA_025924775.1. Lineage (GTDB taxonomy): Bacteria > Pseudomonadota > Gammaproteobacteria > Xanthomonadales > Rhodanobacteraceae > 66-474. The sequence continues at coordinate 6,415 of JAICHS010000099.1, read as the reverse complement.
GGCCGCTGCCTACCGGCGTTCCGTCCGCGGTGCGCGCCAGCACGTGCACGCAGCGTGGGTCATCGTCATCGATTTCCATGTCGGGGGGCACGTGCTGCTCAAGCACAAACACGGTCTCGCGCACGCCATGCAGCGCCGCGCGGTCAGCTTGGATGGCCCAGTCGCAAATCTCGACGTGGAAATCGTGTGGAATCGGCATGCGGTCAAACCCCCTCCAGGCCGTGGCCGAGTGCGTGTTGCGCGATTGTAAGCCAGATCAGCCGGTGGCTTCTGGCGTGCGCGTCATCTGCGCTTCAGGTTCAGGTGGCCGGCGTCGATCAGCGACGCGAGCAGGGCGATGCCGCCCGCCGCCTGCGGCAGTTTCGCCAGACTTTGGCCCGGGAACTCGCGTGCGCCCGAGGCCAGTTCCCGCGCCCACGCGATGGGCGCGTCGAAGCCCTGGCCCGCGACATACAAACGCGCGGCGCGTCCGCGCTTGCGCCAGGCGAAGCGGCTCCACGGGTCGCGATGGAAGCGCGCCTGTGCAAGGCGCGTCGCCAGTTGCGCGCGATCGATGGGGCGCGTACGTGGCGTTGCCACCCGCGCGGCGCGATAGCGGGTGATGAAAGTGCCGAACCAGTCGGCGAAGGCGTCGTCGCCCAGTACCGCGGCGACCGCACCAAGCGTGCGGCGCGCCCGGCGCAATGCGTCGGCGTCGATTTCGCCGGCGTTTTGTGCCGGACGCAGGTCGGGGTCCGCGAAGCGCCGGCATTCCGGCAGGGTTTCGGCGACGTGCGCGGCGAAATCGAACAGCAGCTCGCCCGCGGCCGGTGCACGCATGCCGATGGAAAACGTCGTGCACTCGCCGTCCGCAACGCCGTCGTGCGGCACGCCCGGTGGCAGGTACAGCATGTCGCCGGGTTCCAGCAGCCAGGTGTGCGAAGGGCGGAACTCGCGCAGTAATTTCAGCTCGACGTCGTCGCGGAATGCGGTCGGCGGGTCGGGACGCGCATCGATCGACCAGCGCCGTTGGCCGAGGCCCTGCAGCAGGAACACGTCGTACTGGTCCACGTGCGCGCCGACACCGCCGCGGTCGGCCGCGTAGCTGATCATCACGTCGTCGATGCGCCAGCTCGGGATGAAATCGAAATGATCGAGCAGCCCCGCGGTGTCGGTGTCCCACTTGTCGACGTCCTGCACCAGCAGCGTCCAGTCCCGCTCGGGCAGTTTGGCGAACGTGGCGTCATCGAAGGGGCCGCTGCGCAACGTCCAGTTGCCATCGTTGTGGTGGCGCGGCGTGCGCGCGGCGCGGCGCGCGGGTGGTGCGTGCATGACGATGCGCGCCAGTGCGCCCTCCATGCACGCCAGCCCGGCAAGGTCGTCGGGTGACAGCGGTGGCGCGAAATCCGGAAACGCGTTGCGAACCAGCAGCGGGCGCTTTTGCCAGTAGTCGCGCAGGAACCGCGCAGGCGGCATGCCGAGCCGATGGCGCGCGCTTGCGCGGATTTCGATGGGAAACGCTGGTCGGGTCGCAGGCATGCCGCATTTTAGCCGGCTCAGGGTATCCCGCACCGGCAGGCGGTCTACTTCGGCAACGCGAACGCGATGACGTAATCGCCGCGGGTCGTGCCCAGGCCGCCGTGTCCGCCCGCCACGACCACGAGGTATTGCCTGCCGCCGATCGCGTAGGTCATCGGCGTCGCCTGGCCACCCGCGGGCAGCTGATACTGCCAAAGCAGCGTGCCGTCGCGGAGGTCGAACGCCCGAATGTCGTTGTCGATCGTCGCGGCGACGAAGATCAATCCCGATGCGGTGATGATCGGGCCGCCCATGTTGGGCACGCCGAGGTTCCAGTGGTTCTTGATGGCGTTGCCGAGTGGTACTTGCCACAGACGCTCGCCATTGCGCATGTCGATCGCGGACAGTTCGCCCCACGGTGGCTTGGTGCATGGCGTACCCAGCGACGACAACCAGGCGCGGCGGCGCATTCCGTAGGGCGTCCCGGCCATTCGGGAGAAATCCCAGTCCTTGTAACGCTTGGACATTTCCTGCGCCGTGAGCTGGTCGCGGGGCACCAACGCCACCAGCATCGGCAGGTCATTGGTATTCACCACTGCGATCTGGTGAACTGGGTCGAACGCCAGCCCACCCCATTCGACGCCGCCCGCGTAGCCGGGTTGCTCGATGCTGCCCTGCACGCTGGGCGGCGTGAAGATGCCTTCGGACTGGTAGCGTTCCAGATGGCAACCGAACGAGATGTGTGCGAGATCGCGCTTCGTCACGGGGCCTTGGCGCACGAGCGGTTCGGGCAGGGTGGGAAACGGTTGCGTTTTCGACAGTACTTCGCCCGGCACGCCGCCCTGGGGCACGGGCTTCTCGACGACCGGAAACACAGGCTTGCCGCTCTCGCGATCGAAGGTGAACAGCATCCCGGTCTTGGTCGGCTGGATCACCGCCGGGATCGTGCGGCCGTCGTGCTGCAGCGTCACGAGCGAAGGTTGCGCGGCGATGTCGTAGTCCCACAGGTCGTGGTGCACCGTTTGATAACCCCACACCAGCCTGCCGGTGTCGCCGTCCAGCGCGACGACCGAATTCGCCCAGCGGCCGTCGCCGGGCCGCCGGCCGCCGAAGAAGTCGGGGCTGGACGAACCGGTCGGCACGAACACCAGATGCCGCTGCGCGTCCACCGACAACGGTGCCCAGGCATTGGCGGCGCCGGTCATGGCTGCGCCCTGCGGACTCCACTGCGCGTACACCGGGTCAGATGGATCGTGCGGAATCGGATCCCAGCCCCATACGAACTTGCCCGTGCGTGCGTCGTAGGCGCGCACCGTGCCGTGTTCCAGTTCCACGCTGCGGTTGTCGCCGATCGACGAGCCAAGGATGAGCTTGCCATCGAGGATCACGGGCGGCGAGGTCACCAGATAGTTGCGATAGCGGCTGCCGGGTTTGTAGGTCGACCGGATGCCCGGCAGCAAATCCAGTACGCCGTGATCGGCGAAGTCCCGGCACAGTTGGCCGGTCTTGGTATCCAGCGCCAGCAAACGGCTGTCGAACGTGGGCGCGAAGATGCGCGCGTGGCAGGGCGCGTCCGGCGCGGATTGCGGGTCGACCCACAACGTGACGCCGCGCGAGGCTGCATCCGAGTACCAGAGTTTCGGAACGTGCGGGTCGTGGCGCCAGCGCTGCTTGCCGGTGGTGGCGTCGATGGCCACGACGTTGCTTTCGCTGGTGGTGAAATACAGCGCGCCGTCGTACAGGATCGGCGTGGCTTCCCACGTCATGTGGCTCGTCCACTCGTCGTCGGGGAACCCCGCGCCGTGTTCGCCGCTGCGGAACGTCCATGCCACTTTCAGGTGCTTCACGTTTGCGGGCGTGATTTGCGCGGCCGTCGAGTAGCGCGAGCCGCCCGCATCGCCGCCGTAGTGCGCCCAGCCGGCATCCGGTGCCGGTGGTGGCGCGGTATGACCTCCGCCACAACTGGCCAGCAGCGCGGAGAAACCGAAAATCATGCAGCAGCGGACAGGCAGGCGCATCGCGTGGCTCCCGGGCAGGAATGCGCGAAAACTAGGCGTCCCCCGATGCACCCGCAAGGTGAAAAGGGGCGAGCGGCGCAGGTCGGTGACGAGCGGCACCACCTGCGCCGTGAATCAATTGAACGGTTGGGGCAATCGGCTGCGGTAACGACGGCTGAAATTCACGAAGCTGCCGTCGGCCAACAGGATGCGGTAATCGCCGCTGTCCCAGGGCTGGATTTCGCGGACGCGATCCAGGTTCACGATATGACGGCGATGGACCCGCACGAAACGATTCGGGTCGAGTTTGCGTTCCAGGCTGCTGAGCGATTCCCGCAGCGGCCAGAGCTGACCCTGGGCGTGGATCGCGACGTAGTTGCCGTCGGCGTCGATGCGGTCGATGTCGGCGGTGTTGAGGATGAACTCGCGGTTGAGCTTCTTCACCACCAGGCGCACCAGCGGCGCCGGCCCGGGCTCGGCCGGTTCGCTCGCCTCCGGCGATGCTTCCGCGGGTACCGGCTTTGCCGTGATCTGGCTCTCCAGCCACAGCCGGTAGATCCGGAATGCCTGCAGGCCGGCCAGGATCAGCACGTAGGCCACCAGGTCCTTGCGGTATTCGTAGAACCAGTCCGGCCACCATGCACCGAAGTCGTAATGCAGGTGCATCAGCGCGTAACCGAGCTTGCGCACCAGCACCATGCCACCGACGTGGATCAGCGAAAACACCGGCGTCACCGCAAGGTGCAGCGGCAACGCCGAGCGCCAGGTGCGCGCGGTGATCGGCGCGAACCGGTACAGCCGGGCGAGGAACGGGATCAGTGCCCACAGCAGCAGTGCGCTGGAGAATTCCCACAGGGTCGGCTTCCACCACGCCAGCGACGCGCCATCGCGTGCAAAGTTGGTCAGCGCAGTGAATACATTCATCGTGCAGATCGCGGCGATGGCGCCGCCAAAAACCACGATCTGCCAGATCAGCACCCGGCGATGGATGTTGGCTTCGGTGAGACGCGAGGCGGTTGCGACCGTTGCCATCGATGAAGTCAAACGTCCCGCGCAAGCTCGGCGGCCAGGCCGGTGTAAGTGGCGGGCGTCAGCGCCAGCAGGCGTTGCCTGGCGGCGTCCGGCAGGTCGAGCGTGCCGATGAAATGCTGCAGGGTTTCGTGCGTGATGCCTTTGCCGCGTGTCAGCGCCTTCAGTTGTTCGTAGGGTTCGGGCAAGCCGTGGCGGCGCATTACGGTCTGGATGGCTTCGGCCAGCACCTCCCAGCTGTGGTCGAGGTCGGCCGCGATCCGGTCGGCGTTGATTTCCAGTTTGCCCAAGCCCTTTTCCAGCGACGCGAAGCCGATCAACGCGTGGCCGAAGGCTTCGCCCAGCGCGCGCAGCGTGGTGGAATCGGTCAGGTCGCGCTGCCAGCGGCTGATCGGCAGTTTGCGGCTGAAATGTTCCAGCAATGCGTTGGCGACGCCGAAGTTGCCCTCGGCGTTTTCGAAGTCGATCGGGTTGACCTTGTGCGGCATGGTGGAAGATCCGACCTCGCCGGCTTTCAGCTTCTGCTTGAAATAGCCGAGCGAAATGTACGCCCACACGTCACGCGCGAGGTCGATCAGGATGGTATCGATGCGGCGCTGCGCGTCGCACAGCTCCGCGATGCCGTCGTGCGGCTCGATCTGGGTGGTGTAGGGCTGCCATTCCAGCCCCAGCGACTCGACGAAGCGGCGCGAAAACGTGCGCCAGTCGATTTCCGGATAGGCAATCGCGTGGGCGTTGAAGTTGCCGACCGCGCCGTTGAGCTTGCCCGGAATGCTGATCGCAGCCAGTCCCGCACGCTGGCGTTCAAGCCGCGCGACCACGTTGGCCATTTCCTTGCCGAGCGTGGTGGGCGAGGCCGTCTGGCCGTGGGTGCGCGCCAGCATCGGCAGGTCGGCATAAGTGTGTGCAAGCTCCCGCAGTCGCGCCGCCACCTTGTCCAGCTCGGCCAACAGCACGTGTGCGCGCGCGTCGCGTAGCATCAATGCGTACGCCAGGTTGTTGATGTCCTCGCTGGTGCAGGCGAAGTGCACGAATTCCTGCGCCTGTTTCAAGGCCGGGTCGTTGCCGATGCGTTCCTTGATGAAGTATTCGACCGCCTTGACGTCGTGGTTGGTGGTGGCCTCGATGTCCTTGATGCGCTGGGCGTCGTCCACGGAGAAATCGTCGGCGATCTTCCGCAGCGTCGCGCGGGCGGCAGTGGGGAAGGGCGGCAACTCGGTGATGCCGGTGGCGTCGGACAACGCGATCAGCCAGGCGACCTCGACCTGGACGCGCCGGTGCATCAACCCGTATTCACTGAAGATCGGCCGCAGCGCGTCCACCTTGGAGGCGTAGCGGCCGTCCAGTGGCGACAGGGCAGTGAGGGGGAGGCTCATGATGGTTCCTTGGATGCTGCGGGATGGGGTCGGACCAGGACGCTCACGATGCGCGGACCTTGCATCGCGCGCACCACGAGGTCGAAGCCGTCGAACGCCAGGATTTCACCTTCGGTCGGCAGGCGTTCCAGCCTGTGGATGATAAGACCGCCGATGGAGTTCACGTCGTCCGGCGCTTCGATGACGCGATCCAGCGCGCGTTCGATGCGGTAGATCGGCGTGCCCCCCGCGACGCTGAAGCTGCCGTCGGCCGCGACCCGCCGGGCGCCACCGCCGCGCGTGGGTTCGTCCTCGATGTCGCCGACCACGACCTCCAGCACGTCTTCCAGCGTGAAGAAACCCGCGATGCGGCCCGAATCCTCCACCCCCAGCGCGAGGTGCGTACCGCCGGCACGAAAGCGCTTCAGCACGTCCAGTACCGGGGTGTTCAGCGGCAGCAGGATGGGCGCGCGCAGCAGCTGCGATGGGTCGGATGCGTCCTTGCCCTCGGCCAGCGCGCGCAGCACGTCCTTCATG
>JAICHS010000098.1 GCA_025924775.1 Rhodanobacteraceae bacterium | reverse complement strand
TGCGTCGTGCGTGCAAAACGCCCGGCCGGAGCCGGGCGTTTGCGTGAGGCGTCCTGCGCCCGGGCTCAGCCCTTGAGGCAGGTGCTCATGAAGCTCTTGCGGTCGGCGCCCTTGAGGCTCTTGGCCTTGGCGTCGGCGTTGCAGGTCTTCATCTTTTCTTGCTGGGTGGTCCTGGCGGGCGTGGCCGCTGCGGTCTTGCCGTGCAGGCAGTCGCGCATGAATTTTTTGTGGGCGTCGCCCTTCATGCCCTTGGACTCGTGACTGCAGGTGGCCATCTTCTGCTGCTGCGCGGTCATGGTCTTGGCCGAGGTGGCCGCTGGCGCGCCAGCTGCGAATGCCGGGGCGGCTGCCAACGCGCCGAGGGTCAAGCCCAGCGCCAGCATCGAACTGTGGATCCGCATGGGGTGTCTCCTGATCAGGGTTGCCGGCGGTTGCCGGCGCCGCGGACTATACGCGCGCCACGGGCGGGCCGGATAAACGAACGCCCACCGGGTGAGCGGTGGGCGTCGTGGTGTTCAGCTTGCGTGCGGGGCGCGCGTTTCAGGCGGCTTCGCTGGCGACATCGGCGTTGGCGGCGGCCCGGACCGCATCCTCGGCGCTGATCCGCGGGCCGTGCTGGAGCGCATCACGCACCTGCGCGACCAGCAGGTCCACCTCGGCCGCGTCGATCGCGAAGTGCGGGGTGAAGCGCAACGAATTGGCGCCGCCGTGGATCACGTTGATGCCGTGTTCGCGCATGTACTCCTCGATGGAGTCGGCCCCCGAGCATTTGAACTGCTTGGCGAGCTCGCACGAAAACAGCAGGCCGGTCCCTTGCACCTTGGTGATCAGCCCGCCCATTTCGTCCTTGAGCGCCGACAGCTTCTTGACCGCCTCGGCACCGCGGTCGCGGATGTTGGCGCGCAGCCCGGGCGTGATCGAACCCAGCACCGCGCAGGCGATGTCCAGCGCGCGCGGGTTGCCGGTCATGGTGTTGCCGTAGGTGCCCTTGCGGTACAGGCCGGCCGCGCGTTCGTTCAACGCCAGCACCGACAACGGGTACTGGCCGGCGTTGAGTGCCTTGGAGTAGGTTTCCATGTCGGGCGCCGGCAGCTTCTCGAAGCCCGGGTAATCGACCACCGACAGCGTGCCCTGGGCGCGCAGGCCGGCCTGGATCGAGTCCACCAGCAGCAGCGAGCCGTGGGCCCGGGTCAATTCACAGGCGGCGGCGTAGAACTCGGGCGTGACCGCGCGGCCGGGGTCGCCTTCGCCCATCACGGGTTCCAGGAACATGGCCTCGAAGAACCAGCCGTTCTGTTCGGCCTCGTCGAAGGCGCGCCGCAGCGCGGCGACGTCGTACGGTTCGATCACCACCACCGAGTGCTCGCCACGGAAGCTGGCCAGCGTCGACTCGTAGGCCTTGCGCGTGGAGTTGGAGTACAGGGCCGGCCGTGCGGTGCGGCCGTGGAAGGCGCCCTTGATGGCGATGCGCTTGATCTCGCGGCCGGCGTACTTCGCACCCGCGTCGGTCATCAGCTTGGCATTGGTGTCGGCGATGCGGGCGGCCAGCTCGACCGATTCCGAGCCCGAGTTGAGGCACATGAACTTTGCGAACGGGTGGTTGCCGCGATGCTGGCCGATTTCGCGGCGCAGCGCCTCGGTGAAGGCGTGTTGCGCCAGCGTCGGCGTCATCACGTTGGCCATCACCTGCGGCTTGGCCATCGCCTGCATCACGGCCGGCGCATTGTGGCCGAAGCCGAGCATGCCGTAGCCGCCGCAGTCGTACAGCACCGCGCCCTTCAGCGTGACGACCCAGGCGCCGCGTCCGGCCAGCGGGATGAACGGGCAGATGCCGTCATCGGGGTAGAAATTGACGAAGCCCGCCTGCACCGCGCGCAGCTGCGCGTCTTCATCCAGCCCTAGCACTTCGGGATGCGTGGCCTGCAGCTGCGCGAACGCCGCGTGCGCGTCGCTGATGGCGCCGGCAAGATCGGCATCTTTCGCGGCGAAGCGCTCGATGGTGGCATCGTCCAGCCCGTGGGTGCGGACCTTGCCGCCCTGGTTGCGCAACTCGCGCAGCATTTCGATGGATTTCATGGAACCCTCCGGCGTGGCGGCGCCCCAGTGGCGCCGCTCGTAAGGGAAACTCTTGATGGCCCGCTGGCCGCGTGTCCGTCCGTGCGGCCAGCGCTTCGCGCTGTCTGCGGCATTCAGGGCGGGGCAGCCTCACCGTGCCCATCGACAGCTTTCGCCGTCGCCGACAACGGTGCGTCAAAGTTTCCTAAGTGATTAACACAGAAAAGAAAATGTCCAATGATTCTAGCAGTAAGTCCGGTTTTGCGTAACCCCGGTGGGGCTGCATGACGCCTGTCAGGTGCGATGCTTGACGTTGCCGTCTGGCCACCGGGTGGGCCGGTGGCCAGAATGCGTCCTGCGGGCGTTGTAGGCGTTGGAGGGCTACCCATGAAGCTGTATCGGCACGAGCTGTTCAACCCGGTGCTGCTGTTGCTGCTGACCGCGGGTGCGTTCCGGTTCGGCCCGGAAGGAATCCGGTGGATGTGGACCGACCGGCCAGTGGCGGCCAGCGTGTTGGCTGCGGGCTCGGTGCTGGTGTGCGCGTGCATCTTGCTGTCGCGGCGCGGTCGTCCCATCGCGTGAGGCCTTGCCATGAATTCCGCCCTGATCGCCCATTCGTACTTTTATCTGGGTGCGCTCGACGTGGCGCTGCTGACCTGCTACCTGCCCGAATGGGTCGGCACGTTTTTCCAGAACCCCGAGAAGGGCGCCGAGCGGCGCGATCGGGGTTCGTACGCGGTCCTGCTGGCGAGCATGTTCGCGGGCATCCTTTTCGCGTTTTTCACGGCCTTCGGCGCGCCCGTCGCCAGCATCACCTGGCAGCAGCCGCTGGTGTTCTGGACGGGCATCGCGCTGATGCTGGCCGGCGCCGCGTTCCGCTGGTACGCGATCAAGCTGCTGGGCAAATTCTTCACCCGCAGCGTGGCGACGCGCACGGGCCAATACGTGGTCGCTACCGGACCGTACCGGCTGATCCGCCACCCGTCCTATTCGGGCGCGCTGTTGACGATCCTGGGACTTGGCCTTGCGATGACCAACTGGATCAGCCTGGTGTTGGTGCTGCTGGGCGCGCTGATTGGCTACGGCTACCGGGTGCGCGTGGAGGAACGGGCGCTGTGCGCGGGCATCGGCGATGCCTACCGCGAATACATGCAGCGCACGCGGCGGTTCATCCCGTACGTGTGGTGAGGTCCCGTCGATGGCGAACGCGTACCATGGATGCACACAGGTGAGGTTGAACGCTTGAAGCTGACGGTCGCCCCCGATTCCACCCTGCGTGCCGAAATGGCTGACGTGCACGGGCGCTTTGCGCGGGTGCTGCCGTGGATCTGGTTGATCTGGCTGGTCTGGCTGTTCGGGCCGGTGCTGTTCGCCGCCAGAAGTTTTCCGCACTGGCTGGTGCCCACGCTGCTGAGCCTGCCGGTGTTCCTGGCGTTGTACGTGGCCGCGCACCTGTGCCCGCGCCGCCACATCGTGTGGTACGCCATCGCCATTGCCGTGCTTGGCGGCGTATTGACGCCCGTCAACCCGTGGGGCGAAACCTACCTGATCTACGCCTGCACCATCGCCGTGGACTGGGGCAGCCTGCGCAAATCGAGCGCGCTGGTGCTGGCGATGTTGCTGGCTTACAGCTGCCTCTGGCTGTGGCTGGGGTTTCCCTGGGGCTCGCTGGTGTTCGTGTGGGTGTTTTGTCCGATCCTCGCGGGGGTGGGGCTGACCAACCGGATGCAGCGCCAGCACCGCGCCGACCTGCGGCTGTCCATGGACGAGGTGCGGCGTCTCGCGGCCAGCGCGGAACGCGAGCGCATCGGGCGGGACCTGCACGACTTGCTTGGCCATACCCTGTCGATGGTGGCGTTGAAGTCGGAACTGGCGGGACGCCTGATCGACCGCGATCCGCGCGCCGCGCGCCGGGAAATGGCGGACGTCGAGCGGGTGGCCCGCGAATCACTGGCGCAGGTGCGCAGCGCGGTCCGCGGCATTCGCGCCGCGGCGATGGCGGCCGAGCTGGCCTCCGCGCGCTTGCTGCTGGAAGCGGCCGGCGTACAGATGGAGTACTGGCACGATCCGCAACCGTTGCCGGGCGAGGTTGAAACCTGCCTGGCGCTGGTGCTGCGCGAAGCCGTCACCAACGTCCAGCGGCACGCGCGTGCGAGCCGCGTCGAAGTGACCGTGATCGTCGGGGCCGACCGAGTGGTGATGCGCGTACGCGACGATGGCCGCGGCGGCGTCAATGAACGTGGCAACGGGCTCACCGGCATGCGCGAGCGCATCGAAGCGCGTGGCGGCACGCTTGCAATCGATTCCCCGCGCGGGCGGGGTACCGCCATCGAGGCGTCCCTGCCGGTTGCGACGGTGCCGGTCGGCGCCGCTCCGCGGAGATACGCCGCGCCCGAGCTTGCACCGCTCGCCAATGCAGGGGTCAGCCGGACATGATGCGCGTATTGCTGGCCGAAGATCAGGCGATGGTGCGTGGCGCGCTGGCTGCACTTTTGGCGCTGGAGCCCGACATCGAAGTGCTGGGGTCGGCGGCGGACGGGGAGGCCGCCTGGCGCGAGGTCGAGCGGCTGAAACCGGACATCCTGATTTCCGACATCGAAATGCCGGGCTTGACCGGACTGGAGCTGGCGCAGCGCATCCAGCGCCACGAATTGCCGGTGAAGGTCGTCATCGTGACCACGTTCGCGCGTTCCGGTTACCTGCGGCGCGCGCTGGACGCAGGCGTATCGGGTTACCTGCTGAAGGACGCACCGGCCGAAAAGCTGGCCGATTCGTTGCGCCAGGTGCATCGCGGCGGCCGTGCGATCGACCCGGAGCTGGCGCTGGAAGCCTGGACCGAAGCCGATCCGTTGAACGACCGCGAGCGCCAGGTGCTGCGCCTGGCCGGTGAAGGCCAAAGCGCGGGCGACATCGCGCACCGGCTCAACCTTTCGCACGGCACGGTGCGCAATTACCTGTCGGAAGCCATTGGCAAACTCGGTGTCGCCAATCGCATCGAAGCGTACCGTCTCGCTCGCCAGAAAGGCTGGTTGTAGGAGCGCGCCTGCGCGCGATGGGTGCTGCAACGCGCCCTCATGCCACACGTCGCCGGAAAAGAAGGTGCAGGCGCTACGCGCCGGCCGGCTTCCACGAAGGGCCACCGTTCGTTTGGGTTTTGCGGGAGCCGGCCCGCCAGCGGCCGGTCGCGCGCAGGCGCGCTCCTACAATAGGCGGTCATTCGCCGCGTGGTGCCCTCTTGAAGAAGTCCGACTTTCATTACGACCTGCCGGTCGAACTGATCGCGCAGCAGCCGCTGCCCGAGCGCAGCGCCAGCCGCCTGCTGGTGGTCGATGCGCCGCGCCAGGCCTTGACCGATCGCGTCTTCCACGACCTGCCGGAGCTGTTGCGGGCGGGCGACCTGCTGGTGTTCAACGACACCCGCGTGCTGCCGGCGCGCCTGTTCGGGCACAAATCCAGCGGTGGCGCTGTGGAGGTGATGCTGGAACGCATCACCGGCACGCACACGGCGTTGGCAATGCTGGGCGTCAGCAAGAAGCCGCGCGAAGGCAGCCTGATCGAACTGGACGATGGCACGCCCGTGCGCGTGTTGGGTCGCGACGGGCAGTTCTTCGAACTGCGCTTTGAATGCACCGAGCCGCTGGAGAAGTTGCTGCTCAGGATCGGCCACATGCCGCTGCCGCCCTACATCCAGCGTCCCGACGACGCGCGCGACAACGAGCGCTACCAGACGGTGTACGCCAGGCATCCCGGCGCCGTGGCGGCGCCGACCGCCGGCCTGCATTTCGACCAGTCGCTGCTGGATGCGCTGCGCGCGCGCGGTATCGACACCGGTTACATCACCTTGCACGTGGGTGCCGGTACGTTCCAGCCGGTGCGCGAGGAAAAAATCGAAGACCACGCCATGCACTGCGAGTGGTTGAACGTGGGTGCGGAGCTGGTGGAAAAGATCCGACACACGCGGGCGCACGGCGGGCGCGTGATCGCAGTGGGCACGACGGTGGTGCGTTCGCTGGAGGCGGCGCGCGCGGGCGGCGATGCGGTGCAGCCGTTCGCGGGCGAGACCGACATCTTCATCTTTCCGGGTTATCGCATCACCAGCATCGACGGACTGATCACGAATTTCCACCTGCCGGAATCGACCTTGCTGATGCTGGTGTCGGCATTCGCCGGGCGCGAATTCGTGTTGGCGGCCTACCGGCACGCGGTAGAGCAGCGCTACCGGTTTTATTCCTACGGCGATGCGATGCTGGTGTGGCCGGATAACCGGGAATAGGAATCGGGGTTCGGGCAGACCCACTTCTATCGCCATCCCGGGCTGCCTTGCAGTTTTATCGCCATCCCGGGTGGCCTTGCAGCTTTGTCGTCATTCCGGGCTGCCCTGCAGCTTTATCGTCATTCCGGGGCACCTCGCAGCGTTGTCGTCATTCCGGGGCCGACTCAAAGAGTCGGAACCCGGAATCGGTTTTGGCGCAACCCGTAAACCGATTCCGGGTTCACCTCTGCGTGGTGCCCCGGAATGACGACAAGCTTGTTACGCTTTCCCGATTCCCGATTCCCGATTCCCGATTCCCGATTCCCGATTCCCGATTCCCCATTCCCGATTCCCGATTCCCGATTCCCGATTCCCGATTCCCGATTCCCGATTCCCGATTCCCGACCATGCAATTCGACCTGCTTGCCACCGATGGTGCCGCCCGCTGCGGCCGCATCACTTTCCCGCGCGGCGTGGTTGCGACGCCGGCGTTCATGCCGGTCGGCACCTATGGTTCCGTGAAGGCGATGACGCCGCGCGACCTGCGCGAAGTCGGTGCCGGGATCATCCTGGGCAATACGTTCCACCTGTGGTTGCGGCCAGGCCTCGACGTGATCGGCGAATTCGGCGGCCTGCACCGTTTCATCGGCTGGGATGGGCCGATCCTCACCGATTCCGGCGGGTTCCAGGTGTTCTCGCTGGCCGCGCGCCGCAAGCTCACCGAGGAGGGCGTCGCCTTTGCCTCGCCGGTGGATGGCGCGCAGGTGTTCCTCTCGCCCGAGGAATCCATGCGCATCCAGGCGACGCTGGATTCCGACGTCGTGATGGCGTTCGACGAGTGCACGCCGTACCGCGTGGACGGCGTGCCCGTGGACGCGGGCAGGGTGCGCGAATCGATGGAACTCAGCTTGCGCTGGGCCGCGCGGTCGCGGCGCGCCTTCGACGAGCTCGGCAATCGCAATGCATTGTTCGGGATCGTACAGGGCGGCGTGCACGACGATTTGCGCGCGCGTTCGGTGGATGGCCTGCTGGAAATCGGGTTCGACGGCTACGCGCTGGGCGGCTTGGCGGTGGGCGAGCCGGAGGCCGTGCGCAACGCGACGCTGGAATCGGCGCTGCCGCGCTTGCCGTCCGACAAGCCGCGTTACCTGATGGGAGTCGGCCGACCCGAGGACATCGTCGAGGCCGTGCGCCGGGGCATCGACATGTTCGACTGCGTGATGCCGACCCGGCACGCGCGCAATGGTTTTCTGTTTACCCGCGCAGGCACGCTGCGCATCCGCAACGCGAAGTACGCCAGCGACACGCGGCCGATCGAAGAGACGTGCACGTGCTACGCCTGCGCCAATGGGTTTTCGCGCGCCTACCTGCGTCACCTCGACCGTTGCGGCGAGATCCTCGGCGCGCAGCTGGCGACCATCCACAACCTGCATCACTACCTGACCTTGATGCGCGAGTTGCGTGCGGCGATCGAAGCACATGCGCTGGATCACTACGTCGCGGCGTTTTATGCGCGGCGTGCTGAAAACTTGTAGGAGCGCGTCTTGCGCGCGGCAGGCGTGCGGTATCGCCAGCGGTCGCGAGCAGGCTCGCGCCTACGAAAATTGGATACGATCAAGGCCGTGCGCGCAAAAACGGCGCAGGGCCGT
>JAICHS010000097.1 GCA_025924775.1 Rhodanobacteraceae bacterium | reverse complement strand
GGTTCGCAGCAAATCCAGGAAATCGCATCCAGCGGCATCGACGAGGATTCACCCGAGGCCTACACGCAAAAGAAGGCCGCGGTGATGGGCGTGGTGCAGGCGCACTTCCGTCCTGAGTTCATCAACCGCCTCGACGAGATCGTGGTGTTCCACCCGCTCGACAAATCGCAGATTCGCGAGATCGCGCGCTTGCAGACGAACTATCTCGCCAAGCGTCTGCAGGAACGCCAGATCGATCTCGAAATTTCCGACGGCGCCCTGATGCTGCTTGGCAACGTCGGCTTCGATCCGGTCTACGGCGCGCGCCCGCTGAAACGCGCGATCCAGACCCAGCTCGAAAATCCGCTGGCGCAGAAAATCCTCGCGGGCGAATTCGTCGGTGGCGACACCATCGAGGTCGAAGCCGAACACGGCAAGCTTGCGTTCCACAAGCGCTGATTTGAACGAGAAGGATGGCAACAACCGGCCAGAAGCGGCCGGCCGTACATACTGACGAATTGCCCAATAGCGGACGGAGACCACTAATGTTCGAAGGTCACACGCTTCTCGTCGCCACTATCGGCGATACTGCCGCAGCTCGCATGGCAGGCACCAGCACGGCCAGTTGCCCGATCAGCCACAGCGCGACAGCACCGACCGGGAGATAGGTCCAAGGCAGGCGCGGCAACTCGTATCGCTGCATCAGCAGTAGCGAAAGCGCATAGGCCAGCACCAAGCCGAGCGCAATGCCGAAGGTGACGATGAGAAAGTTTTCTGTCTGGAAGTAACGCAGGATATCGACACGCCTGGCGCCTAATGCACGGCGAATGCCAATCTGCTTACGGCGCTGACCGACCCAGAAACTGGTTTGGCCGGTGATTCCGGCAGTGGTGACCAGCAGCAAGATCGCACACACCAACCCCAGTACGAGCGCCATGCCGCGATCGGCGCGATAGATCTTGCTGCGTATCTCGGACATCGACTGGATGCCCCACGTATCCGGCATCACGCGCATCGGATCGATCGCCATCAACGCTCTGCGCGCCTCGCCCATCGCCGCACGTGTGCGTCCGGGGCGTGCCCGCACCGCGTAACTGGCAGACGCACCATCCAGACGCACCGGCTCGATCACCGAGTTGTAATCCCAGGCGCTGCCCCAATTCGATGTCGTCGGGGTTTGCAAGCGCTCGACGATGCCGACGATGCGCGCCGGCTTGCCGTCCTGATAAATCGTTTTGCCCAGCGCATCGCCATGCGGGAACAGCTTGTCGGCGATTGGTTTGCTTACAATCACGACCGGGGACACAGCGCTGCCGTGGATGGTGTGGTGCAGGATTTCGTCGACCCTGAAGTCGCGGCCGGCGACCAGCCTCACGCCCAACACGGAACGCAAATGTTCGTCGCCGTAGTAGTAGGCGGCGGTGACCGTCAAGCCCTTCTGTTCGGGGTTCAAGGTGAGGTTGCCGCTGTAGATTTCACCTTGCAGCGGCATGCTGAATGAGGCGGCCACCCCCTGCACATCGGGCAGCGCGCGCAGCGTGGCCAAGTCGGTGAGCTGCAGGGCGTCCAGCTTTTCCACCGATGCGGGATCGTCACCCGTCGGTGCGCCGTACCAGCTTTGCGAGACTCGAATCAGGCCATCCTCGACAGCGCCGGTGGGTCGATCTACCCGCTCGATGCGCTGGCCAATCAGGAAGATGGCGTTGCACACGATTGCCATGGTCAAGGCAATCTGCAACACGATGAGGGTCACGCCTGCCTTGTGCCGGCGCAGCGCGGCAATGATGGGGTGCAGTCTCATCGTCACTCCTCAATTGGCCTTCAGCTGCCACGCAGGCTGCACCCGCGCAGCACGAAACGTGGGATACAGACCCGCGAGCACGCTCGCGATGATGGCCACCAATACCGTCATCAACAGCAGCACTGGATCGATATGTGCCAGATGCGCCAGCCGCGGCGGCAACACGAGGTTGACACCGAGAACGCCGATGCTTGTCAGCAGCAACCCGAGTACGCCCCCACCAATCCCGACTGCTGCTGCTTCGGTTAGGAACTGCGCGTAGATCCTGCGTCGCGATGCACCCAGTGCACGTCGCACGCCGATCTCACCGCTGCGACGCAGAAACTTGGCCAGCAGCAGGCTCACGGTATTGATCAGGCACACCAGCAGCAGGCCCAACGCCACCATCAGCGACTGTTGGGCATCGTCGGGCACTACATGCTCATAATCGAGGAAGGCGGGCACGTCACGCAGGCGGTTGTTGGGCGCCCAGGTGAAGCGCCCAATTTGCTGCTGCTCACGCGCGTAGTTGTCGAGGTAGCGCCGATAGCGCTGCACGGCTGCAGCATCATCCAGCTCAGCCATGTACGCCAACCACACGCAATTGGATTTCTGAAGCCCATCGGCGCCGGGTGGTGGCTGCACGCCTTTGGGGCAGTTGACAGCGCCGGCACTTTGCATACCGCTGCCGATGGCGCTCTGCAGGGGCACGAAGATCTCCGGTCCATCGCCGCCAAACCCGCCGGTATCGACCACGTCGAAAAACATCGGCTGCGGATTCCAGGGTTTCATCACACCAATTACGCGATAGTCTTTGCCGTCCAGATCGATATTGCGGCCGACGCTGTTGTCGCCACCGAACACGCGCTGGTTGAGCGAGGCACTGATCACGATGGCCGGCGAACCCTCCGCGTCATCCGCGGCGCTCCAGCCGCTGCCAAACTGGAACGGAACATCCAGCATCGGGAAGAATTCGCTGGAAACGCCGAAACCAAACACCGGTACAGGACTGCTACCTGGCTTGGCCGGCAATACGGTTGGTGCGACCGCATAGATGGCCGATTGCCTGGTTGCGCGATGATCATGCATCAGCGCCGTGGCATCGGCGTAGGTCAATGCATCCGGCGGTTCGTGCATGCCGCCGTGTTCCCCTGGGCCAGATGATGGTTCCGGACCCCATGCATCAATCTGCGGCACAAACAACTGCGAGGATTTCCACGGGATCGGATCGCCAGACACACCGCGGAATACTGCATAGGTGGTCATCGACGCAGCCACGCCGAAGCCGATCACCAGCATCATCAGCGCCGTCAAGCCGGAGCTGCGCCGTAAGCTGCGGAATGCCAGATAAAGGTAATAGCCGAACATGCAAACGCTCCCCCAAAACGGCGCGAAATGCTGATTTCAGCGTAACTTGTTTTTACAGCAAATATCAGGCCACATTAGCGAGCGCCATCTCAGTTCGCCTGTCATGGCGGGCGTGTTCTTTCTGGTCCGGTGGCCCGCCGCACCATGCCTTCGGGCGCTCGGTGAGGACCTGCCTGGTTCGTCTTCGTGTCCCCAGCTTCCATGAAAGCCGACGGTCGCCAATGTCGCCTTAGGGTCGATAGCGCGAGTTTTCGTTGGTCGGCGCAGCGATCGCCGGCAAGGGACGCAGTTTGGCCATGACCGGCCATTCGCAAGCCGAGCCGCACTTCCGCAAAGCAGCCACTTGACAGCGCATCTGCGCCACGCGGCCGCTGAGCATGCGCGCGTGCGCTGCCCGACTTCTGGCACATGACGCGTTGCATGTGGAGTGCTGCAGTCACAATTGGAACCGACCGCAACTTTGTTCAATGCGTGGTTGTCATGGTCAGCGGTGCCTGCGAGCACCGGGTAAAACGGCAGCATGCACTCTGGAAGCGAACTATGAAGACGATTACGGCCATGTGTCTGGCGCTTGGGCTACTCATGGCCACGGCGGCGAGTGCCGCAACACTCGATGTGCATCCACAAACCGCACTCTTCGATCAACCGGTCGCAATTGCAATGCATGGTCTGGAACCCGATGTGAAGGTTACGCTTGCGCTCACTACGAAAGACGTTGACGGTAACGTTTGGAGGTCTCACGCCGAATTTTTTTTGACCCCCGCGGGCACGTTGGACCTGAGTGAAACCGCGCCGTTCTCTGGAACCTACAACTGCGCCGACCCAATGGGCCTGTTCTGGTCCATGCAGCCTCCCCAAGGAAAACCGAAGCTCACATTCCCAGTCTTTCCAACCAATGGACTGCAACGAGGTGCCAGGGAAACGTATCGGTTGACGGCGTCAATTGGCGGTAAGGAGGTCGGTAGTGCCACCTTGGTGCGCTTGTTAGTCGGTCCCGGAGTTTCGAAAAAGGAGGTTCGCGAGGGAAATCTGTACGCCGACCTCTACTATCCGTCCAGGTTTGAATACGATGGGGCCAAACACCCTGCAGTCATTGTTCTCGGTGGCTCCGAGGGCGGCATCGAGACTGCGGCGTTCGTCGCCAGGTGGCTAGCGTCGCGTGGATTCGTGGCGCTTGCGACGGCTTGGTACCACATCGGACCGTTGCCGAAGAATATGGTCGACGTGCCTGTCAAGCCGGTACAGAAGGCGCTGTCGTACCTTGAGAAGTTACCGTTCGTGAACCCAGATGCCATAGGTGCTTGGGGAGGGTCCTGGGGCGGAACATTGGCGTTACTGTCAGCAGTGCACTTCAACCAAATTCACGCGGTCGTTTCCGCGTTGGGCCCGGTCATTGTCGGGAATGGTATCGACCGCGGCGTTCCTCCCGCGGACTACAGGTCGGTTGATGCCTCGCCCTTCGTATACGATGGGAAGCCCGTCCCGTTCGTTACTTATCAGGTGTACCAGAAGTTCGTGGAGACACGCGACCAATCTTTGATCAACAAGGCGATAATCCCGATATGGCATATTCATGGTCCCATTCTGTTCATTGCCGGGGGAGATGACAAACTGGCATCTTCAGGGATCGAGGCGTCTGTCGGCATGAGTATCCTGAAGGCGCATCATCATCCATACCAAGATCGTGTCGCGTTCTATCCCAATGCCGGACACCTGATCTTTCCTGGCTATTTCCCTACCGCAAACTGGGCAACGGCCAATCCGTATATCCCTGTCGGCGGCACATCGACAGCATATGGACGAGCGAATGAAAAGGTCGGGCCAGAAACGATCACTTTTCTGCGTGAATCGCTTCACTGAAAGTTCGGGTCCTGGAGCCGGGAACACCGCTGGCCGAGTGGTCGGAAGGATCTCACCAATGGAGACCACGAAAGCCCAACCCTAAAGCGGACGCAATCGTGTGACGGCTTGCGGTCGCAACAGGTCGTCGAAACATCAATCGCGTGATTGCATTTCGTGGCGAATGACGATGGCTGCCGCCAGCAGCGTGCCCAGCGCAAGCAGGTACCACGTGACGGCGTAACCGAAGCTGTGGTTGTAAATGTGGATGCTGGTGAGGCCGGGCATGGGCCATTTGGAAGCGCCGGCTTTTGCTGCTGATGCATCGGCGTCGACGAAATAGGGCGCGACTTGGTTGGCGGGCAAATGATTGGCGGCCGCAATCGCGGCGACGTCACGCGAATACCACAGGTTCTTGTCCGGCTGGTTGTGGCGCAGGAAGCCGCCGCGCGGTTCGGTGGAGCGCAGCAATCCGGTGAGCGTCACTTCGCCGGTCGGCGGAGCAATCTTCGCCGAGGCGGGCGCGCCGGAACTTCCGGGCGGCACGTAACCGCGGTTGACCAGCACGGTGAATCCGCGATCGGTGCGCAGCGGCGCCATCACCCAGTAGCCGTAGCCTTGCGAGCTCGATCCATGCACGAGCGTTTGGCTGCCGATGAAGCGGCCATGCAGGGTGACGTGCAGATATCGATCGTCGCCGACGGCGATGCGCGGCCAGTCGGCGGGGCCGGGCGCCTCCACCGGTGGCGCGTGCACGCGCGTTGCGATGTCGTGCGCGATCTTCAGCTTCAGGTGGTAGCGGCGCACCTGCCAGTTGCCCAGCAGGACGAGGCCGACGAACACCGCGGCCAGCAGCGTCATCCCGAGGATGAACTTGAGTTTGCCTCCGCGTACAGGTGTCGTGTCGTGCGAGGGCGGGCGTTGCATCAGGTCGACTTGCGATCCGAGGTTCGCGCCCCCTCACCCCAGCCCTCTCGCCCAAACGGGTTTGGGGGAGAGGCAGGCAAGCGCGGAGCGTTCGGTGGGTGAGGGGATTTCATCGGAGCGCGATTGCGTGCGACTGCCGGATTACTGCGGCGGCTGGTTGGCGGTCGGCTGATGACTTATCGGATGCTGCTGGTACTGCGGCGACATCGGCATCATGTTGACGTTTTCGTTGTACATGACCCAGATGGATGCGCCGAGCACGATGATCACCAGCACCGCGGTGAAGATGAAGGCCATCATGTTCCAGCCGCTTTCCGAGCGCGTGTCGAGGTGCAGGAAGTACACGATATGCACGAAGATCTGCACGATCGCCAGCGCCAGGATGACGAGGATCAGCACCTGCTTGTTGGCGATGACGTGGCCCATCACCAGCCAGAAGGGGATGACGGTCAGGATCGCGGCCAACACGAAACCGGTGAGATACCCGCGCAGGCTGCCCTGATGCTCATGCATGGGATCGTCGTGCATCGCGTCGTGGTTGCCGGGCGGCATCGCGTGACCGGACGAAGTCGGCTGGCTCATCGCAGCACTCCCACCAGATAGACGTAACTGAAAACGCCGACCCACACGAGGTCGAGGAAATGCCAGAACATGCTGAGGCAGCGCAGGCGGCGCACGTTGTCGGTGTTGAGCCCGAACTTGAACGTCTGCACCATCAGCACGATCAGCCACAGGATGCCGAGCGTGACGTGCAGGCCGTGCGTGGCGACCAGCGTGAAGAACGACGACAGGAACGCGCTGCGACCGGGGCCGGCGCCGTCGGCGATCATCGTCAGGAACTCGTGGACTTCGAGCGAGACGAACGCCGCGGCCAGCAATCCGGCCACCGCCAGCCAGCCGAGCATCGCGCCTTTCCTCTGGCGTGCCATCTCCAGCATTGCGAAGCCGAACACGACCGACGAAACCAGCAGCAACGCGGTGTTCACCGCGAGGCCGGGCAGGTCGAGCACGTCGGCGCCGCTCGGGCCACCCGCGTATTCGGTGCCGAGCACCGCGTAGCACGCGAACAGCGACGCGAAGATGAAGCAGTCGCTCATCAGGTAGATCCAGAACCCCAGCAGGGTTCCGTTGCGCGGCGGCGCTTCCGTCAGGCTGTAGTAGTCGGACGGCGCCGGGGGCGCGGTGTCGATGGCGGTGGTGTTCATGCGTTGGCGCCCTGTGCTGCCGCCTGATTGCTGCCGGATTCGAAGCGGCGGACCTCGTTGGCAGGAATGTGGTGGTGCTGGTGGTAATTGAAGCTGTGGGCGATGCTCACGACGATCACGCCCAGCAGCGATGCCGCCGCCAGCCACCAGATGTACCAGACCAGTCCGAACGCGCAGGCGAACGACAGCGCGCCGACGACCACGCCGGTGGCGGTGTTCTTCGGCATGTGGATGTCGTTGTAGCCGCCCTGCGGGCGCGTGAAGCCGAGGTTCTTCATCGTCGCCCACGCATCGCGATGATGCACGACCGGAATGAACGCAAAGTTGTAGTCGGGCGGGGGCGACGAGGTGGACCATTCGAGCGTGCGGCCGTCCCACGGATCGCCGCCCACCGCGTATTCCTTGCGCCGGCGGATGCTCACGTAGATCTGGATGATGAAGGAGAGAATCCCGAGCGCGATCAGGAACGCGCCGAACGCGGCGACGATGAAATACGGCTGCAGGCTCGGATCCTCGAAGTGGCTCAGGCGCCGCGTCACGCCCATCAAACCGAGCACGTACAACGGGCCGAACGCCACCCAGAAACCGACCAGCCAGAACCAGAACGTGGCCTTGCCCCAGAATTCGTCGAGCTTGAATCCGAACGCCTTGGGGAACCAGAAGTTGACGGCCGCGAACACGCCGAACACCACGCCGCCGATGATCACGTTGTGGAAGTGCGCGATCAGGAACAGGCTGTTGTGCAGCAGGAAGTCGGCCGGCGTCACCGACAGCATCACGCCGGTCATGCCGCCGATCGTGAAGGTGAACAGGAAGCCCATCGCCCACAGCATCGGCACGGTGTAGCGCACGCGGCCGCGGTACATG
>JAICHS010000096.1 GCA_025924775.1 Rhodanobacteraceae bacterium | reverse complement strand
CCAGCAGGGTGCTCTTGCCCGCGCCTTCCCCGCCCTCCAGCGTGACCAGCCGCCCGCTCACTGGTTTTTCTTCCCGAGGATGTATTTCCTCACCGCGGCATTCTGCTCGGCCAGGGTCGCGGAAAACTGGTGCGTGCCGTCACCCTTGGCCACGAAATACAGCGCGTCGCCCGGGGCCGGATGCAGCACGGCGCGGATCGCCGCACGGCTGGGCAGCGCGATCGGCGTAGGCGGCAGGCCGTAGCGCGTATAGGTGTTGTAGGGCGTGTCGGTTTCCAGGTCGGTCTTGTGGATCTTGCCGGCATAGGCCGGGCCCATGCCGAAGATCACGCTGGGGTCGGTTTCAAGCCTCATCCCCAGCTTCAGCCTGCGCTCGAACACGCCCGCGATTTCCGGGCGTTCGGCGGGAACCGCGGTTTCCTTTTCGACCAGCGAGGCCAGGATCAAGGCCTGGTACGGCTGCTGCGGCCAGATGGACGGGTCGCGCTGCGTCCATTGCTGGTCGAGGAATGCCTGCAGCGCCTGGTGCGCGCGCACCAGGATATCCAGGTCGGACATGCCCAGCACGTAGTCGTAGGTGTCGGGCATGAACTCGCCCTCGGGCGATTCACCCGCGGCTCCCAGCCGGGCCATCACGTCCGCATCGCTGAGTTTGGCGATGTCATGCGCGAGCTTGGGTGCCTTCGCCAGTGCCTGGCGCACCTGCGCGAACGTCCAGCCATCCACCAGCGTCACGCGATGGTGCAGCACCCTGCCCGCCGCCATGTTCTCCAGCAGCACCTGGGGTGTCATGCCCGGTGCCAACGCGTACTCGCCGGCGTGCAGCCGGTTGGCCACGCCAAGCCGCCAGGCCAGCGCGCGCCACAGCAACGGATGCGCCTCGGACAAGCCTTCCCGGCGCAGCTGTCCGACGATCCCGCCGAAGCCTTCGCCCTTGGCAATTTCGAGGGTCTGCGCGGTCGTGCGCACCGCCAGCGGCGTGCGCGTGAAATGCAGGTAGGCAATACCCGCCCACGCGGCCACGCCGGCAACGGCCAGCACGCCCACCAGCAACAACACGCGCCACGTGGCGTTGCCGGAGGCGCGCGGCGCGCGCGGGCTTGCGAGTCGAATCATCCGGCCAGTCTAAACGATCGTGGCCGCGGGCAATGCCGCGCGCGCGCCGCGATTCAGATCCACTTGCTCAGATCCGCTTGAACAACAGCGTGCCGTTGGTGCCGCCGAAGCCGAACGAGTTGGAAATGGCGATGTCGATCTTGCCGTCGCGTGCCGTGTTGGGCACGAAATCAAGGTCGCAGCCCTCATCCGGGTTCTCGAGGTTGATCGTCGGCGGCAGCACGCTGTCGCGCATCGCCAGCAGGGTGAAGATGGCCTCCACGCCGCCGGCCGCACCCAGCAGATGGCCCGTCACCGACTTGGTCGAACTGACCGGAACCTTCTTTGCGGCATCGCCGAAGCAGGCCTTGATCGCTTGCACCTCCGCGATGTCCCCTACTCCAGTCGAAGTGGCATGTGCGTTGACATATCCGACCTGGTCCGGGGCCAACGCCGCATCGGTGATCGCGGCCGCCATTGCCCGGCGCGCGCCGTCGCCGTCCTCCGGAGGCGACGTCATGTGGTATGCATCGCCGCTCATGCCGAAACCCGCAAGTTCGGCGTAGATCTTCGCGCCACGGGCCTTGGCGTGCTCGTACTCCTCCAACACCAGGATGCCGGCACCATCAGACAGCACGAAGCCGTCGCGGTTCTTGTCCCAGGGCCGGCTGGCGCGCGTCGGGTCGTCGTTGCGGGTGCTCATGGCACGCGCCGAGCAGAACCCGCCGATCGCGGTCGGCGTGACCGAGAACTCGGCACCGCCGGTCAGCATCGCATCAGCATCGCCGTACTGGATCATGCGCATCGCCAAGCCGATGTTGTGGGTGGCCGTGGTGCAGGCAGTGACGCAGGCGATATTCGGGCCCTTCAGGCCATACATGATCGACAGGTTGCCCGACACCATGTTGATGATCGAACCCGGCACAAAGAATGGCGAAATCTTGCGCGGCCCGCCTTCGTGATAGGCGATGGATGTGCGCTCGATGCTGGCGATGCCGCCGATGCCGGCACCAACCGCAATGCCGATGCGCGTGGCGTTGGCTTCGGTGACCTCAAGGCCCGAATCCTTCAGTGCCTCGGCACCCGCGGCGATGCCGTAATGGATGAAGGTATCCATCTTCTTGATGTCTTTCGGCGCGATGTAGGCGGCCGGATCGAAGTCCTTCACCTCGCCCGCGATGCGGGTCGGGAAAGCGCTGGCGTCGAAGTGCGTGATCGGACCGATTCCGCTCACGCCTGCCACCACGTTTTTCCACGCCGTCTCCACGTCGTTGCCGACAGGCGAAACGATGCCCATGCCGGTGACCACCACACGCCGTTTGTTCATGGAAACTCCGTACTCAAAAAAAACCGACTTGACCAGCGGTCGCCGGCAAAAGAAAGAGCGGGCGCTGCGCGCCGGCCGGCTCCTACGCTTCTTCTCCGTAGGCGCGCGCCTGCGCGCGACCGTGGCACCGCAAAACCAATACGTCCGCGCGCCCCTCGCCCATACGCCACCGCATAGTCACGACCCCAACAACGCGAAAGCTGCGCACGAAGGGCGCAGCTTTCGGAATGCCGCAGGCACGTCAGGGCGCCGCCCGGGGGCACGCGCGGCCAAGTTCAGGACTTGACGTGCGCCTTGATGTAATCCACCGCCTGCTGCACGGTGGTGATCTTTTCGGCTTCCTCGTCCGGGATTTCGGTTTCGAATTCTTCCTCGAGGGCCATCACCAGTTCCACCGTGTCCAGCGAGTCCGCGCCAAGATCGTCAACGAACGAGGCGTTCGGCGTGACATCATCTTCCTTGACCCCCAACTGATCGACCACGATCTTCTTGACGCGCTCTTCGATGCTGCTCATGAGACAGTGCCTCCCGGGACAAAAACGTTCGAGGTTGGGTCAAACCCTTCCCCACTCGGCCCGCGCGCCCCGATCGAGCCACGCGGAATACGGATTGAAATCGGGACCCGCGTGGGGTCGCGTGAAAATTCCGAAGCCAGTTGATCGCCCTGACCGCGGCACGAAAGTCGCAATATTACCCGGTTCCGCGGGTCATATCGAGTGCGATCATCCCTGGTCGCCGCCCCATTAAATTCCCCGCAAACCCAAGCGGCTCCGGCCGGTGGCGACCCGCACGGCCTCCATGGCCCGACTTTTCACGCGAGCCGCGGGTGGGGTGCCGCGATCAACTCATGTACATGCCGCCATTCACGTGCAGCGTCTCGCCCGTGATGTAGCTTGCCGCCGGCGAGGCCAGGAACGCGACCGCGTGCGCGACGTCGCCGGGCGCACCCAGGCGCCCCAGCGCGATGCTGCCTTCCAGTGCCTTGCGCTGGTCTTCATCCAGCGAGCGGGTCATGTCGGTGTCGATGAAGCCGGGCGCCACGACGTTGACGGTGATGCCGCGCGAACCCACTTCGCGCGCCAGCGATTTCGAGAACGCGATGATGCCGGCCTTGGCCGCCGCGTAATTGGTCTGGCCGGGGTTGCCGGTGACGCCGACCACCGACGCGATGTTGACGATGCGCCCGCGGCGCGCCTTCATCATGGTGCGCATCACGGCCTTCGAGGTGCGGTACACCGAAGTCAGGTTGGTGTCGAGGATCACCTGCCAATCCTCGTCCTTCATCCGCATCAGCAACTGGTCGCGGGTGATGCCGGCGTTGTTGACCAGGATCGACAGGCCGCCCCGTTCCTTCACGATCGCGTCGATCAGCGCCGTCACCGCCGCGCCGTCGGTGACATCGAGTACGCGGCCTTCGCCGCCGTGCGCGGACAGCCGCTGCGTGATCGCCTGCGCGCCGGTTTCGCGGGTGGCGGTGCCGATCACCCGCGCCCCCTGCGCGGCCAGTTCGTCCGCGATCGCGGCGCCAATGCCGCGCGTGGCGCCGGTGACCAGCGCGATTTCGCCCTGCAATATGCCTGTCATGCCATGCTCCCGCGGGTGTTCACGAATCGGGCCAGATGATGGCCTGCGCCACGATGACGTGCTCGCCATCGAAGGTTGCCGCAGGCGAACCGTACAGGACGTAGCCCAGTGCGAGCGCCTCGCTGACGCGACGGCAGAAGCTGGCGTCGTCCGGTCCGGTCAGTAATCGATAGATCGGCAAATCATGTGGCGGCTTGCCCATCGCCGTCTCCACACTCAATTCGAAACGGCTGCAAGCGCCTCGGCCATTTCGGCCGGCGTCCCCAGCGCGCGCGCCTCGATCGTCTTGTCGATACGCCGGCACAGGCCCGTCAGCACCTTGCCGGGGCCGCATTCGAAGATCTTCCTGGCGCCATTTTGCACCAGCGATTGCACGCTGTCGGTCCACAGGACCGGCATGTACAACTGGCGCTCCAGCGCCGCGCGGATGAATTCGATCCCGGCATGCGCCTTGGCATCCGCGTTCTGGATCACCGGTACGCTCGGCACCTGCCACGGCAACCCGGCCATGCGCGCGGCCAGCTGCTGCGCCGCTTCGCGCATCAGCGGCGTGTGCGAGGGCACCGAAACCGCCAGCTTGATGACCTTGCGCACGCCCAGCCCGGCAAGTTTCTGCGCGGCGCGGTCCACCGCCGCCGTATCGCCGGCGATGACCAGCTGGCCGGGACTGTTGTAGTTGGCCGGCGTGACGATTTCGGTGCCGGACACTTCCTTGCACACGGTGCGGATGACCTCGTCATCGCCGCCGATCACGGCCGCCATCGAGCCGACGCCGGCCGGCACCGCCGCCTGCATCAGGTGACCGCGCTCGGCCACCAGCGCGGCCGCCTCGCGCAACGGCAGTGCGCCTGCGCAAACGAGCGCGGAATACTCCCCGAGGCTGTGGCCTGCGAGTTGCGCCGGCATCGGACCACCCTGCGCCAGCCACACGCGCCACACGGCCACGCTTGCGGCAAGCAAAGCCGGTTGCGTGTGTTCGGTCTTGCCAAGTTCTTCCTCTGGGCCATCTTGCGACAACGCCCACAGGTCGAAGCCCGCGCCCTCCGACGCCTCATCGAAGGTGCGCCGGACTTCCGGAAACTCGGCGCCAAGCGCGCCCAGCATGCCGACCGCCTGCGAGCCCTGGCCGGGAAACACGAATGCGAGGTTTGCCATGGGTGATTGGGTATTCATGCCTTGCCTCGCTCAAGTATGGAGTTCACGATCGCGGGCGGGAGCGAATCGGGAGCGTCAAGCACCAGCGCGCGCGAGGCAGGTTGCGTGACGCCCTGCGGACCATGCGCTTCGCGCATGTCCACGCCGGCATCCTGCCTCCGTGGCGCAAGCACCGCCGGCGTCCAAGCTGCCAAGCCCGGCAGGTGACTCACGGCCTAGTACCGGAGCATCGCCGACGCCCAGGTAAAGCCGCCGCCGAAAGCTTCCAGCAACAGGTTCTGGCCGCGCTTGACACGCCCGGACCGCACGGCGGCGTCCAACGCCAGCGGCACCGAACCTGACGAGGTGTTGGCGTGCTTGTCCACGGTGACGATCACCCGGTCCATCGACATGCCAAGGCGCTTGGCCGTGGCTTCGATGATGCGCAGGTTGGCCTGGTGCGGAATCAGCCAGTCCACATCGGACTCCTGCATTCCGGCGGCCGCCAGCGTTTCGCCCACCAACGCGTCGAAGGTCTTCACCGCGATCTTGAACACCTCACGGCCGCGCATCTTGATGCGCACGCCGTGGTTCTTTTCGTCCGTGAAGCCCACCGACACGCCGACCGGGTTGTACAGCAGGTCCTTGTAACCGCCATCGGCGTGCAGGCAAGTGGCAAGGATGCCGGGCTCGTCGGACGCCTCCAGCACCACCGCGCCAGCGCCGTCGCCGAACAGCACGCAGGTTTCGCGCTCGCTCCAGTCGACCATGCGCGTCAGCGTTTCGGCGCCCATCACCAGCGCGCGCTTTACCTGACCCGTGCGCACGAAATTGTTGGCGACGCCCAGCGCATACACGAAACCCGAGCATGCGGCGTTGACGTCGAACGCCATGCAGCCGTTCGCACCCAGCCGGTCCTGGATCAGGCACGCGGTGGCGGGAAACACGATGTCGGGCGTGGTGGTGCCCAGGATCACCATGTCCAGGTCGGACGCCTTGACGCCGGCGTCGGCCAGCGCCTGTTGCCCGGCACGAAACGCGAGGTCGCCCGTGGTTTCGCCATCGGCCGCGACATGCCGTTCACGAATACCGGTGCGCGTGCGGATCCATTCGTCGCTGGTGTCGACGATCTTCTCCAGATCGGCGTTGGTGACGACGCGTTCGGGTAACGCGCTGCCGGTGGCAACGATGCGGGCAAAAGTCACGATGCGGCTCCCCGTTCAAGCATGACGCACACGAAAAAACGCGACGGCGCCCGCGAGCGCCGTACGTGGGTTGGCAGCGTTGCAGCCCACGAGGTCAATCCTCGTCGACGACCGCCTGCTTGTCTTCGATCACCTTGCGGCCACGGTAGTAGCCGTCCTTGGTGACGTGGTGGCGGCGATGGATTTCGCCCGAGGTCGGGTCGGTGGCGAGCTGGACCTTGTCCAGCGCGTCGTGCGCACGGCGCATGCCGCGGCGGGAAGGCGATTTGCGACTCTTTGCAACGGCCATGATGGCTCTCCTGACGAATGCTTCAACGATGCTTCTCGCGGGCTTGCAGCAGGTCGCGCAAATCCGCGAACGGATGCGCTACCACCGCTTCCCGCGGCGCGTCCTGCGGCGCCTGCCCCGGCGAATTCCATTCGCCCTGCAAAATCTCGCTGCCGGGTTTGATCGGAACCAACGGCAACGCCAGCAACAATTCATCCTCGATCACCCGGCGCGGCTGCAACGCGCCGTGATCAAGCAGCAACGGTTCGCAAGGCTCCGGCAATGCGGCTGCGTCGTCCTCGCTCGCCAGCAGTCCCAGCCGCGAATCGACTTCGACCGGCCACTGGAACGGCTGCAACGTGCGCTGGCATTCCAGCGTCAACTGCGCCGCCAGGCGAACGTGCAACTCGGCGTCACCGAGCTGGCCTTGCTCGAAATCGAGCACGTAGGCAATCTCTCCGGAATCCTTCGCCAGCGCATCGACCAGACGCGGCAGTTCCGCGACCTGCAGGACACCTTGGAACGACCGCCGCCCGGCCACCATGCGCTCGGCGTCCACGAAATCTGGCAAGGACGCGGACATAAGCGCGGAATGCTAGATTCCGCACTGCACAAAGTCAACCGCCGGGCGCGGCCAGCGCTTGGCCCGTATCATGCTTGCCTCTTTCAGGCTCTACCCATCAGGCCCACGCTTGACCCCGCTTTCCGTCGCCACCCTCGCAATCGCCCTGCCGGCCCTGGTGGCGGTGCTCGCGTGCGCCGCGGTGGCCTGGCTGCTGGTACGCCAGATGCGCCACCAGCGCACCCTGCGCACCCTGTATCTGGAAGCCGACGGCATCGAACACGACCTCAAGGAATGCCGCCAGCGCCTGCAGCGCGCGCATGCGTCCATGTCCATTGGGCCCGACCAGCCTGCCACGGGTGAGAACCACGCCAAGCACGCGATCGATGCCGCGCTGCGCGAATTGCTGGCGCATCGCCTGTGGTTGCGCGACGAAGCTGAACACGCCAGCCAACGTGAACTGGATGCAGCCGTGACGGCCATGGGCAAGGCCCGCGGCGCGCTGGGGCAGCAATTGCGCGAACTGGATTCCGCGCAGCGCGCACTGGAAGCCGCCGTGCGCGAAAAGATCGAGGACCTTTCGCAGCAACCATGAGCGCGCCGCCAATCATCCTGGCATCGACGTCGCGCTACCGCGCGGAATTGCTGCGGCGCATCATCGCCGATTTCAGCCAGGTCGCCCCGGACGCCGACGAGTCGCCGCGCGATGGTGAATCCCCTGCGGCGCGTGCCACGCGGCTTGCCGCCGCCAAGGCCGACGCCGTCGCGGCCGGCCGGCGCGACGCGCTGGTGAT
>JAICHS010000095.1 GCA_025924775.1 Rhodanobacteraceae bacterium | reverse complement strand
CTTGCGCAGCTGGACGCGCTGCGTGGGAACCTGAGCGGCGCCGCCACCCCGCACTCGTGCCCAGCGCACGCTGGGCGCTGTCGCCGACCGCGAGGCGGGTGAAACGCGGGCCGCCGTGCAGTGAAATTGGCGATATAATGGTCGAAGGCATTAGTTGAGGTGTGGCGCCGAGTGGTCGCGCCACGGGTGGTCGAGTTGGGCGACCCGTGGTCGCTGCGTCGGAAACGCTGCGAGCGGCGGCCTGACGGCGCGCTGGCAGCGGGCGATCGCAAGACGCCCTGAGGAATGGAAAGGATGGACAACTGGTCGGATTCGCCCAGCGTCGCGGCCCGGACGTCTGAGTCGCGGGCTGGGGTTGGCGCTTCGTTGACGTTCATTCGGCCGCAGGCCGAGAAGCCGAAGTTTTACAGTGCCGCCCTGACCGGGGCGGCGCCGAAGTTGTTCTTCGAGGTGGAGCCGCGCACCGTCCGGATCGCGGACATGCGCCCGGGCGCAAGCCGGTTGTCGCTGGACCGCGAGGGCTTTGTGTTGCTGCGGCGCCCTACGCACGTGGACGACCTTTACGACGACACCCAGGTCGCGCGCGCGTATTACCCGGAGGTCCGCGCGATCGTGCGCAACGTACTTGGCGCTTCGCGGATCGAGATATTCGATGTGACGCGGCGTTCCGACGCGACCGCCGGTGCGCGGAATCCGGACGGCTTGCGTGGCCCGGCGTCGCGCGTGCACGTGGACTACACCGTGCACAGCGGACCGCAGCGCCTTGGCGACGTGTTGGGCACGGCCGAGGCCGCGCGCATGGCCGCGAACAAGGTGCGGGTCGTGCAGGTCAACGTCTGGCGGCCCATCCATGGGCCAGTGGAGCGTTCACCGCTGGCGCTGGCCGATGCTTCCAGCATACGCATGCAGGATCTGGTTGCGACGGACCAGGTGTTTCCCGGTCGCGTCGGTGAAATCTATCACCTGCGTTATGCCCCCGGGCAGCGTTGGTATTACGCGCCGCGGATGACGCGCGACGAAGTCATCCTGATCAAGAGCTGGGACAGTTGCGAGGATGGCCGGGCGCGGTTTACGCCGCATTCCAGCTTCACGTTGCCAGATACGCCGCGCGACGCGCCGGCGCGCGAAAGCATCGAGGTCAGAACC
Organism: Rhodanobacteraceae bacterium; assembly: GCA_025924775.1. GTDB lineage: Bacteria > Pseudomonadota > Gammaproteobacteria > Xanthomonadales > Rhodanobacteraceae > 66-474. The sequence goes on along the minus strand of JAICHS010000095.1, from coordinate 6,833 downwards.
TTCGCAGTGTTCGAGTAGATCGTCGCTGCGGCAAGTGGTCGGCCAGCGACTGCATGCCGGCCAGTGGTCGCGTGGTGCGGCCGTTTCGAATGGAGTACCAAGGCATGGCCGTGTTGCTTTCCGTCAACGTGGGTCGCCCGCAGGACATCCAGTGGGCTGGCAAGGTCGTGCATACGGCGATCTGGAAGCACCCGGTGATGGATCGGCGCGTGGTGCGGCGGCTCGACATCGACGGCGACGAGCAGGGCGACAAGGTTGGCCATGGCGGTGAGCAGCGCGCGGTACTGGTTTACCAGATCGAGTCGTACCGTTACTGGCAACACGAGTTCGGGCGTTCCGACTTCGTGTTCGGCCAGTTCGGCGAAAACCTCACGGTGTCGGGGTTGCCGGACGACGAAGTTTGCATCGGTGATCGCTATCGCATCGGCACCGCGTTGTTCGAGGTCACCCAGCCGCGCGTGACGTGCTATCGCGTCGGCATCCGCATGGGCGAGCCCAGGATGGCGGCACTGCTGGTGGCGCACCATCGCCCCGGATTCTATTTCCGGGTTCTGGAGGAAGGCGAGATCGGTGCCGGCGACGCGATCACCAAGGCCGCCGACGGGCCGGAGCGGCTCACGGTTGCCGACGCCGATGCCCTGCTGTACCTGCCGGGGCGCAATCCGGAAACGCTTGCGCGCGCGCTGCGTATCGACGCTTTCTCACCGGGTTGGAAGACGGCGTTCCAGGTCATGGCCGAGCAGATGCGCGGCACCGGCTGGAGCGAGGACAAGGGCCTCATCCTCAATTCGGGCGCGAAGGCCGCGTGGCAGGGATTCCGGCCGTTGCGGGTGACCGCGGTGCAGCGCAAGACCGATACGGTTTTCGTGTTGGAGCTGCGCAGTACCGGGGTCGACGAACATCTGCCGACGGCACTACCCGGACAGTTCATCACCTTGCGCTTGCCACTGACCGATGGCCAGCCGGGCGTGCTGCGCAGCTATTCGCTCACGGATGCGTCCGTGCCCGGATGCTATGTCATCGCCGTGAAACGCGAGGCCCACGGTCGCGCGGGGGATTACCTTGGCGGGCACGTGCACGTCGGCGATACGCTCGACGCTGCTGCGCCGCGCGGGGGCTTCGTGTTGCGCGACGGCGCGCAGCCCGTGGTATTGCTGAGCGCCGGCATCGGCGTCACGCCGGTATTGGCGATGCTGCGTGCGTTGGCCGATCTGAAATCCGCGCGGCCAGTGTTGTGGATCCACGCTGCGCGCAACGGAGCAGAGCGCGCGTTCGCCCCCGAGGTGCAAGCCCTTTTGCACGGGCTGCCGCAGGCCCGGCGTCTCATCGCGTTTAGCCAACCGCTGCCCGGGGATCGACTCGGGCGCGATTTCGACGTGGCCGGCCGCCTGGATTTCCAGCGCCTGCAGGCATTCCGAATTCCATTGGACGCGGACGTCTACGTTTGCGGACCGGAATCATTCATGCACGACATGGCACATGCGCTTGCGGCCATCCCGATTCCGCCGGGCCACATCCGCACGGAGCGCTTCGCACCCATCGAGGCGTACACGCCGGGCGTCATCGGCCAGCCGAAACGCGCGCCGCATCCCTCGGCGGGTGGGCCCGGGACTGGGCCGCGGGTGTCGTTTGCGCGCAGTGGCGTCAGTGCCAACTGGGATGACCGCTACGGCAGTCTGCTGGAATTGGCCGAGGCCTGTGATGTCAACGTGCGTTGGGCGTGTCGCACGGGGGTATGCCATACCTGCATCACCCGCCTGGTGCGTGGTGGCGTGCGCTACAACCCGGAACCGCTGGAGCGGCCCAGCGAGGGCAACGTGTTGATCTGCTGTTCGCGGCCCACGGGCGAGGTTGACCTGGATCTTTGATGCGCCCGGTGCCGATCCCGTGACCGCGCCGCGTTGACGGGTTGAACCATCGGCAACACCGCAGCGAGGGCCGTTGGCGTGGCCCGGTTGCCTGTCGCAGGTTCGGGTAGAACGTGTGGCGCAGAGTACCAGCGCCGATTGCGACTCAGCTATGCACGGTGCGCAGCACGCGGTCGGGGCTGCACAGGCGGGCAACCTGCGCCGGGGTTTTCAGCCGTGCGCCGCGGAAGTAGCAGATGCGCAGGTCGGGGCCGCGCGGGCTGACGCCGATGTAGCTGAAGTCAACACCGGGCCAGTGCGCCCAGCGCAGCGTGTCGGTGAAGCCTTCGTTTTCGAGTTCCAGCAGGATGCCGATGCACGGATAGTCGTGTTCGCGTGCATAGTGCTCGAGCACCTTCCGGATGTGTCGCAGCAGCGGCCGCACCCGCTTGCTGGATCGCCAGGCGTGGCCCGTGGGGCGGCGCGGGACGGTGGCCTCAGGCGGCCGCGGCGAGCGCGTGCTCGGCGTGCGCTTTGATGGTTTTCACCATCGACGCCAGCCCGTTGGAGCGCGTGGGTGAAAGGTGTTTGCCGAGGCCGATGGCGTTGATGAAGCTGGGGTCGGTCGCGAGGATTTCGCGCGCGCTGTGGCCCGAATACACCCGCAGCAGCAGGGCGACCAGGCCGGACACGATCGCCGAATCGCTGGTCGCGCGCAGGTCCAGCCGGTTGGCGTCGCCCGACACCACGATCCACACCTGCGACTGGCAACCGTCCACCTTGTTGGCGTCGGTCATGTCCGCGGGATCGAGTGGCGGCAGCTTGCGGCCGACATCGATGAGGTATTGGTAGCGCCCGGTCCAGTCGTCGAAGAATTCAAATTCCTCGATGATTTCCTGCTGCGCGCTGTGGATATCGGATGCATTCATCAGGGTCTGTCCATTTTCCAGCGAGTGCCTTGCGGTCCGTCTTCGATGGCCACACCCATGGCCGTCAGTTCATCGCGGATGGCGTCGGCGCGCGCGAAGTCGCGGGCGGCGCGAGCGGTGCGACGGGCCTCGAGCAGGCTTTCGACGTGCGCCGTGTCCACGCCGTCGGTGCCGCGTTTGAACCACGCCTCCGGATCTTGCTGCAGCAGGCCGAGCAGGGCAGCGCTGCCGACCAGGTCGCCCTTGATGTCAGCGAGTTTGGCAGCCGCCGCATCCGGCAACGGCCTGGATGCCTGTTCCAGCACCTGCCGGGCATCGGCGGCAAGGCGGTTCAACGCCGCCAGCGCCGCCGGTGTGTTGAGGTCATCCTCGAGCGCGGCGTTGACGTCCTGCGAGGTGGCCGCCGGGGCTGCGTTGAAGGCTGCAAGGTCGCGCAGCGTGCCGTACAACCGATCCAGCGTGGCGATGCTTTGCTCGATCAATGCCTCCGACCAGTCCAGCGGTTGCCGGTAGTGCGCCGACAGCAGCGCGTAACGCAGCGCCTCGGGTGGATATTGTTGCAGCAGCGTGTGCAACTGCTTGACGTTGCCGAGCGACTTGCTCATCTTGGCGCCGCCGAACGTGAGCATACCGTTGTGCAGCCACCAGCGCGCGAAGGTCCTGCCGTCGTGTGCGCAGGTGGATTGTGCGATTTCGTTTTCGTGGTGCGGAAACACCAGGTCCACGCCGCCCGCATGGATGTCGATGGTGTCGCCGAGGTGCGCCGCCGCCATCGCCGAGCATTCGATGTGCCAGCCCGGACGCCCGCGCCCCCACGGACTGTCCCAGCCGGGCAGGTCGGGCGTCGATGGCTTCCACAGCACGAAATCGGCGGGGTTGCGCTTGTACGGCGCCACGTCGATGCGCGCACCGGCGATCAGCTCGTCGGTCGAGCGGCCGGACAATTTGCCATAGTCGGCAAAACTGGCGACATCGAAGAGGACGTGGCCCTCGGCGGCGTAGGCAGAGCCGGACGCGACAAGTTTTTCGCACATCGCGATGATGGCCTGAATGTGCTGGGTTGCCAGGGGTTCCACATCGGGTGGGGCCACGCCAAGTTTCGCCATGTCGTCGCGGTAAATGCCGGCATACTTTTCGGCGATGACCGCGATCGGCACACCCGCCGCCTGCGCAGCGGCGTTGATCTTGTCGTCCACGTCGGTGATGTTGCGTGCGTAGACCAGGCGCGGGTAGCGGCGCCGCAGCAGGCGCGCCAGCACGTCGAACACCACCGGGCCGCGGGCATTGCCGATGTGGACGTAGCTGTATACGGTCGGCCCGCACACATACATGGTGACGCGCGCCGGATCGGCCGGTTCGAAGGCCTCGACGTGGCGGGTGAGCGAGTTGTAGAGGCGCAGCGCCATATGCGGTCCGCGGTTCCGATCCTGATCAAATAAGCAAGCAATTTTATCAGGTTGCGAGAAATCCTTGAGCACCTATTCAGGCAAGGGATGTTTCAATGCCGACAAGCAAGGCCAGATGCCGTCGAAGCCGGCGCGGGAGCAAGACATGTCCAGATTCATCATCGCTGCGGTGCTGGCGGGATTCGCCGCGGCCGCCAGCGCGCAGGGGTATCCACCGCCGCCACCACCGCCGGGGCAAGGTTCTGTGCCTTCGGCCAACGTGCACTTCGGCTGGGCGGAAGTCCTGCGGGCCGACCCGGTGTACGCGGCGGTGGCGCCGCCCCCGCAGCAGCAATGCTATCCGCAGACTGTGACGCGCCAGGACAACAACCATACCGGCGGTACGGTGCTGGGCGCGATCGTCGGCGGCGTGCTGGGCAGCACCGTTGGCAAGGGCGACGGTCGGAGGGCCGCGACGGTGGCCGGTGCGGTGGCGGGTGGCGCCGTGGGCAACCGGGTTTCGGCCGCGCACGATCGCGACTACACCACCCAGCAGACGGTGTGCCAACCGGTCAACTATCCGCCCCAGCAGCAGATCGTCGCCTACGACGTGGAGTACCGCTATCGCGGCGACGTGTACATGTCACGGCTGCCGTACGATCCGGGCGAACGGCTGCGCGTCAGGGTTTCGGTCGCACCAGCCGATTGAGCCGTAGGTTGTGCGATCATCCGCGACCGCCACGGACGGTGGCATGGATTGCGTGGAGACCGCTTTCTTTCGGTAGCGTCAAAGCGACCCCCCATGGCGTGATGTCCCACCCGCTTCGTGACGGAAGCCGGTTGCGTCGTTGCCGCGAGTATGCGAGGATTCGGCGCTCATCGTTCAGCCCACCATGACGAACACCGTTCTTAATCAGCCGACCGTCCTTACCAGTGCCCGTGCGGCAGCTGGCATGACCTCGCGCGCGCGCCGACCGGAGCCTCGTCATTCGGCCGGGTAGGCTGTCGTGTCCAAGTTTGCAGTTTGACGACGAAACCCGGCCCGCACGCCGGGTTTTTTTGTTGTTTGGCCGCACGCGGATCCCGGTGCGGAACCACGAAACCGGCCCCGGCCGACTTCCATGAGAGTACCGAACGTGACCATCCGACATTTCATCACCACCCAGGACTGGAGCCGCGCCGAGCTCGACGCGTTGCTGGACCGCGCCGAAATCTTCAAGCACTCGCCCGCGGGCGCGCAGCTGACGGGCAAATCCGTCGCGCTGTTGTTCTTCAACCCATCGCTGCGCACGCGGACCAGCTTCGAGTTGGGTACGTTCCAGCTGGGTGGCCACGCCGTGGTACTGGCGCCGGGCAAGGATGCCTGGCCGATCGAGTTCGAAGTCGGCACGGTCATGGACGGCGCGGCGGAGGAGCACGTCGCCGAAGTGGCGCGGGTACTGTCGCGCTACGTCGACCTGATTTGCGTGCGGGCGTTCCCGCAGTTCGTCGATTGGGCGGTCGATCGCGAGGACCGGGTCATCAAGGCGTTTGCGCGGTACGCGACGGTGCCGGTGATCAACATGGAAACCATTACGCACCCGTGCCAGGAGCTTGCGCACGCGCTGGCGTTGCGCGAACACCTGGGCGAGCTGCGCGGCCGGAAATACGTGCTGACCTGGACGTACCACCCCAAGCCGCTCAACACCGCGGTCGCCAATTCAGCGTTGCTGATCGCGACCCGGATGGGCATGGACGTGACGTTGTTGTGCCCGACGCCCGAGTACGTGCTGGACGCGCGCTACATGGAGTTGGGGGCGGAAAACGCGCGCGCGAACGGCGGCTCGCTGCGCGTGACGCATGACATCGAGGATGCCTATCGCGGTGCCGACGCCGTGTACGCGAAAAGCTGGGGCGCGCTGCCGTATTTCGGGCGCTGGGACGCGGAGAAGCCGATCCGCGACGCGCACCGCCACTTCACCGTGGATGCCGTCAAGATGGCGCTGACCCACCACGCGGTGTTCAGCCACTGCCTGCCATTGCGCCGCAACGTGCAAGCGACCGACGCGGTGATGGACGCGCCGTACTGCATCGCGATCGATGAGGCCGAGAACCGCCTGCACGTGCAGAAGGCGGTGCTGGCCGAGCTGGCGACGCGTCCGGAGGTGAAGGCATGATCAATCACACGCATCAGTACCAGGTTGCGGTCGAATGGACCGGCAACCACGGCAGCGGTACCGATGGCTACCGCAACTATGGCCGCGAGCACGTGATCCGGGTTGCCGGCAAGGCCGATATTGCGGGTTCGTCCGACCCAGCTTTCCGGGGCGACGCCGCGCGGCACAACCCCGAGGACATGCTGGTTGCGGCCCTGTCCACGTGCCACATGCTGGCCTACCTGCACGTGGCGATGCTCGCCGGCGTCGTGGTGACGGCCTATACCGACGTCGCGGAAGGCTCGATGGCGACCGCGGGCAACTCGGGACACTTCACCGAAGTGGTGCTGCGCCCGGTCGTGACCATCGCGGCGGCGAGCGACGCCGCCAAGGCCGCGGCTGCACACGCCGATGCGCACCACGCGTGCTTCATCGCCAGTTCCGTCAATTTCCCGGTGCGCTGCGAATCGCGCATCGTCGTTGCCAAACCCTGACTTTCAACGCGGATGCGCAAGCCATGAACCAAGACATTGTCCT
>JAICHS010000094.1 GCA_025924775.1 Rhodanobacteraceae bacterium | reverse complement strand
GGGTGCCGCATCGCCACCCGGCAACCACGCGGCATCCTGCACCGCGCTGGCGATCAGGTACTCGTTGAGCGCCGCATCGTCCTTGAGGTACAACTCGTTCTTGCCCTGCTTGATCTTGTACAGCGGCGGCAGCGCAATGTAGATGTGACCCCGCTCGACGAGTTCGCGCATCTGTCGATAGAAAAACGTCAGCAGCAACGTACAGATGTGCGAACCATCCACATCCGCATCGGTCATGATGATGATGCGGTGGTAACGCAGTTTGTCGGCGTTGAATTCATCCTTGCCGATACCGGTGCCGAGCGCAGTGATGAGCGTGCCGACCTCGGCCGAATTCAACATCCGGTCGAAGCGCGCCCGCTCGACGTTGAGGATCTTGCCCTTGAGCGGCAACACGGCCTGATACTTGCGGTTGCGGCCTTGTTTGGCTGAGCCTCCGGCCGAATCGCCCTCGACCAGGAACAACTCGGACAGCGCCGGATCGCGCTCCTGGCAATCCGCCAGCTTGCCGGGCAGGCCCGCGATGTCGAGCGCGCCCTTGCGGCGGGTCAGTTCACGTGCCTTGCGCGCCGCTTCGCGCGCACGCGCGGCATCCACCACCTTGCCCACGATCAACTTGGCGTCATTCGGGTTTTCCAGCAGGTATTCTTCGAACTTGGCGTTGACCGCCTGTTCGACGATGCCCTTGATCTCCGAGGAAACCAGCTTGTCCTTGGTTTGCGAGGAAAACTTCGGGTCGGGCATCTTGACCGACAGCACCGCGATCAAACCTTCGCGCATGTCGTCGCCCGACAACGGAACCTTGGAGTTCTTGGCCAATCCCGACCGTTCAACGTAATTGCTGAGCGTTCGCGTCAGTGCCGCACGCAATCCCGTCAGATGGGCGCCACCGTCCTTTTGCGGAATGTTGTTGGTGAAGCAGAAAACCGATTCCTGGTAGCCATCGGTCCATTGCATCGCCAGCTCGACCGTGATGCCGCCCGTTTGCACACTGAAACTCACCTCGTTGGGGTGCAATGGCGTCTTCATCTGGGACAGGTGCTGCACGAAGGCCTTGATACCCCCCTCGTACTGGAACACCTCTTTTTTTCCAACCCTTTGATCTTCAAGGGTTATCTTGACGCCAGAGTTGAGAAACGCGAGCTCGCGCAGGCGTTTGGCCAAGATATCGTACTGAAACTCGATATTGGTGAAGGTACCCGTGCTTGGCAGGAATCGCACGGTGGTGCCCCGCCGGTCGGATGGCCCCACCTCGCGCACGTCGAACAGCGGGTCGCCCAGGTGATATTCCTGGCGGTACTCGTGATCGTTGCGGTACACGGTGAGCCAAAGGTGCTCGGACAGCGCATTGACGACCGACACACCTACCCCGTGCAAGCCCCCCGACACCTTGTAGGAATTGGCGTCGAACTTGCCACCTGCGTGCAGGACTGTCATCACCACTTCCGCGGTGGAGCGCCCTTCCTCGGGATGGATTTCGACCGGAATGCCACGGCCATTGTCGGCAACGCTTACGGTGCCATCGTCATGGATTGCCACCTCGATGTGGTCGCAAAATCCCGCCAACGCCTCGTCAATCGCGTTGTCCACGACTTCGAACACCATGTGGTGCAACCCCGTGCCGTCGTCCGTATCGCCGATGTACATGCCGGGGCGTTTGCGGACGGCCTCCAATCCCTTGAGGACCTTGATGCTGCTGGAGTCATAGGTGTCATTCATGGACAGGATCTCGCAAAACCATGGGGAATCAACCAAACAGCCCATTATACCCGGCCTACCAACAGGCCTGTGTATCGGGCATTTCCGTCACCCGCAACCAGTGTGTTCCACGTGGAACACCCGGGTCCCCGCGGCCAACGTATCGGGTGTCGGCGTGCGGGTGCTGGTCAGCCAGCTCTGGATGAGTCTTCCCGACAACCATTGCGTTACCCGCGTGGTGTGCACCGCGTCCAACTCGGATTCAAGATCATCCAGACACAACAACGGGTACTCGCCGACGTTGTCGTTCAACCAACGCGTCAACGCCAGCGCGCACACCAGCGCCGCGGCCTTGGCTTGCCCGCGGGACAGGTGTTCCCGTTGGGCAACATCCCCAAACACCAGCGACCAATCGGCGCGGTGTGCACCGTGCTGGGTGAAGCCTCGCTCCCGGTCCCGCTCGCGATCCAGGTTCAACTGCCCGAACAAACCCATTTGCTCGTCCCAACCGGGTCGGTAATGGATCTGCAGGGCACCCAGCTCCGGAACCAGATGGGAAGCCTCTTCAACAAGGTAAGGTTCCAATCCTGAGAGGCAGTGAGACCGCATGGCGTGGATCCGAACGGCCAACTGATCCATTTCATGCTCCCACGGCTCGAAATCCCTTTCTGCCGCGCCTTGGCGGAGCAGGGCATTGCGTTGCCGCAACGCCCTGCGCCACGCTTTCCATAAGGAAAGCGACGCATGTTCCACGTGGAACACGCTCCAATCCAGGAAGCTGCGGCGTTCCTCGGCCGGCCCCAGAATCAACGTATGGCTCTCCGGACCGAAATACACCACGGGGCAGGCTTCAAACAGGGGGGCCAGGCTGGACAGATCCTCGCCATTGCAACGGCCCACCCAACGATCATCCACCCGCGTCAGACCCAGCCGGACTCTGGACTTGTCTACACGCAGGACTTCGGCGTACACCAGGTAATCACTCGCGCCACGCCGCCGGGGAGCCGTACGCCCTCCGGCTCGAAACGAGCGGCCATGAGAAAGGATGTACGCCGCTTCGAGCAGGGTGGTCTTGCCTGCACCATTGGGCCCAACCAACCAGTTGATGCCCGGACCCGGCGCCAAACTCACCTTTTCGAAGCAGCGCAAGTTGCTCGCGCGCAATAGTTCAATGTTCATCGCGTCACACCCCGCGCGACCAGGTGCTGGCGCAAGACGCCTACAACCGCAAAGGCATTACCACGTGCTGCGCTTCCTGGCTGGCCACGCCACGCAGCAGGCAACTGGACTGCGCATCGCGCAGTTGCAGTTGGACATTGGCCTCGTCCAATGCGCCCAGGGCTTCCAGCAAATAACTCACATTGAACCCGATCGCGACATCGCCGACCTTGGTATCGGCTTCGACTTCCTCGAAGGCCTCTTCCTGCTCCGGATTGTGGGCGATGATCCGCAGGCAGCCAGGCGTCACTTCCAGGCGCACGCCGCGATACTTCTCATTCGACAGGATCGCTGCGCGTTGCAGCGCGTTGCGCAGTGCCTCGCGGTCGACCTTCACGATCTTGTCCGCCCCAAGGGGGACGACGGCTTCGTAATCGGGGAATCGGCCGTCGATCAATTTCGACGTGAAAACGACGTCCGACCTGCGCACGCGCAGGTGGTTGCTGGAAAACTCGATGTCGACCATGTCGTCCGCGGTTTCAAACAGGCCCAGCAGCTCCATCACGCCCTTGCGCGGGATGATCAGTTGCCGAGTACTGCCGGGGTGCTTGTCCAGCGTCGTCTGGGCCATCGCCATGCGGTGCCCGTCGGTCGCCACACAGCGCAGCTCCGTTTCGCGCAAGTCCAGCAACAGGCCATTGAGGTAGTACCGCACGTCCTGGTTGGCCATCGCGAACGCGGTGCGTTCCATCAACCGCCGCAGGGTTCCTTCGGGCAGGGAAACCCGATCGGTGATCTCGATTTCGTCGTTGTTCGGAAATTCTTCAGCAGGCAGGGTGGACAAGGTGTAGCGGCTGCGCCCCGCGTGCATGACCACACGGTCGCCTTTGATCTGCACGTCCACCTTGACGCCATCCGGCAACGCCCGTACCAGGTCGAACCACTTTCTGGCCGGAACCGTCGTTTCACCCGCCTCCTGCATGTCGACCTGGGTGCTGGCACGCATTTCGACTTCAAGATCGGTGCCGGTCAAGGACAGGCGGCCGTCCTTGACCTGGACCAAAAGGTGCGCCAAAACCGGCAATGTCTGCCTGCGCTCGACGACGCCGACGACCTGCTGCATCGGCTTGAGCAAGGTTTCCCGCTGAGTGCTGAAACGCATAATTGGTCCCCGGGGTCGGTAGTTTCTATTGGTTATACTTGTAAACAAGCTGGTAGAAGCAGGGCAGGTTGATAACTGCCATTTTATAAAAACGTTTTAATAAACAACTGGTTGCTGTAAAACTTTCGCTCATGGAATGCTGGCGCTTCCGGTGCATGGGTTGTGGATGGTTTTGAATTTCGCAGTCATCCAGAACTTGTCCACAAGTTTACCCGGTCAGTATCCGGATCAATTTGTCCCAGTCCTGGCGCAGCCGCATGTCGGTGTCGCACAGGCTCCGGATTTTCTTGCACGCGTGCATCACCGTCGTGTGGTCCTTGCCGCCGAAGGCCTCGCCGATTTCCGGCAGGCTATGTTCGGTCAACTCCTTGGCCAGCGCCATCGCAATCTGCCTGGGCCGCGCCAGCGAGCGCACGCGACGCTGCGAGAGCAGGTCGGAAAGCCGCAACTGGTAGTAGTCGGCCACGGTCTTCTGGATGTTCTGGATGGTGATCGCGCGCGCGTGCACGTTGAACAGGTCGCGCAGGGTTTCCTGGACCAACTCCATCGTGATGCCGCGCCCGGAAAGATTGGCTTGCGCGGCGACGGTGTTGAGCGCGCCTTCCAGTTCACGCACGTTGGAGCGGATCCGTCGTGCCAACAGCAACGCCACGTCGTTGGGCAGGGCAATGCCGCGCGCCTGGGCCTTCTCCAGCAGGATCGCGGCGCGGGTCTCGAAATCCGGCGGTTCGATCGCGACCGACAGGCCCCAGCCCAGCCGCGACTTCAGCCGCAGCTCCAGGTTGTCGACTTCCTTGGGATAGCGGTCGCAGGTCAGGATGATCTGCTGGCGCGAGTCGTACAGCGTGTTGAACGTGTGGAAAAATTCTTCCTGGGTTGCGTCCTTGCCGGCGAAGAACTGGATGTCGTCGATCAGCAGGGCATCGACCGAGCGGAAGCGGTGCTTGAAGTCGTCCATGTTCTTGTTGCGCAGCGCCGCGATCATCATTTCGGTGAAGCGCTCGGAATGCACGTACAGCAACTTCATCGATGGATTGTGCGCCAGCATCAGGTTGCCGGCCGCCTGCATCAGGTGGGTCTTGCCGAGGCCGGTGCCGCCGTAAAGCAGCAACGGGTTGTAGGCACGCCCGGGGTTTTGCGCCACCTGCATCGCCGCCGCCTTGCCGAGCTGGTTGGACTTGCCCTCGACGAAGTTGTCGAAGGTGTAATGCGGGTCGAGATTGTGCCGGGGCGTGGCCATCCCCGCGGCCGCAGTGGTGACAGAAGACATCACCGGTTTGACGGCGGGTGCGATCGAACCAACCTCGAGCTTCAGCGGCACGGGATGGCCCGCCAGCGCCGACAAGGTGCCCTCGATCTGGGTCAGGTACTCGCTGCGCACGAATTCGAGCGTGTAGGTGTTGGGCGCAAGCAGGCGCAAGGTACCCGCGTCGTCGCGCGCCTGCAGCGGTTGCAGCCACGTATGCAGCACGCCGGGCTCGATTTCGCCTTCGAGCCTGGCTAGGCAGCGTTGCCAAAGATCGCTCATGGAATCCCGCGCAGACAAATCCGGAGCCCCGTCGCACAACACGCGCATGGGGAGCTTGGAAGTCTATCAGGCTGCCACTAAGCTGCACGCGCCTGCGCCGCGCCAGCCTCCCGTCCCTGCCGTTCGGTTGACGGCTGGCACGTAGCAACCGTACAATCCGCAGTCTTTTTCCATGCCTGACCCGCCTTGCGCGGGCACCACGCTGCGGAGTCACTCATGAAACGCACCTACCAGCCCAGCGTGCTCAAGCGCGCCCGCACCCACGGGTTTCGCGCCCGCATGAAAACCGCGGACGGCCGCAAGATTCTTTCCGCCCGGCGTGCCAAGGGCCGCAAGCGCCTGATCCCGTAATCCGCTTTGCATGGCCGGCTTGCCGCCCGCCGCGCGGCTGCGCCGAGCCGCCGATTTTGCCGCGTTGCGGCATGCCACGGGGCGCTGGCAAGGCAGGCACTTCCTGCTGCGCTGGTCGCCGACGTCGGCGGGGATGGCACGCTTGGGTCTGGCGGTATCGCGCAAGGTCAGCAAGCGTGCGGTCGAGCGCAACCGGATCAAGCGCGTGATACGGGAATCGTTCCGCTCGGGGCGGACCGAACTGCCGCAAGTGGATGTACTCGTGATTGCACGCAGTTCCGCCGCCGCCACCGTCAATGCCGTGTTGCGCGCCGACCTTGCACGTGCGTGGCAGGCGCTGCAAGCGTTGAAGCCAACGCATACACCCGGCACAATCGACGGCTGATTTGCTCCGGCCCGCATCGCCTCAAGCCCGAGTCTCCCTTGTGATCAATCAAACACGCACCCTGCTGGTTGTGGCGCTGTTCTTCGTCGCCTATCTGCTTTGGCAGGCGTGGCAACAACAGTTTCCGGCTGTGCCGCCCCCGCCGCCACCGACTTCCGCACAGGTGGCTGCGGCCACGTCGGGCGTGCCGGAGGCGGGCGCGATTCCCGTACCCGCCGCCACCACGGCGGCAATACCGTCCACGGCTCCGCCTGCCAGTGCCCCCGCCGTCGACACGGGTGCCAGCACCACGCCGAAGCAGGACTTGGTGACCGCCAGCAACGACGTGCTGAAGCTCACCATCGATCCACGCGGCGGCACCATCGTCGCCGCCGCGTTGCTGGATTACCCGCAGCAGGTCAAGCGCGGCAGTCCGCCGGTGCAGCTGCTGAACGAGCAGCCCACAACTTACTATGTGGCGCAGGATGGCCTGATCGGTGCGGATGGCAGCAAGGCGCCCAGCCACCTGGCCGAATTCAAGCCCGGCGCCTTGCATTACCAGCTTGCCCAGGGGCAGGATCAGGTCGTGGTGAGCCTGGACTGGAGCGATCCCGCTGCGGGCGTCAGCGTTGTCAAGCGCTACACCCTGACCCGCGGCAGCTACGTGGTCGAAGTCTCCCAGCAGATCGACAACCATGGCAGTGGCACCTGGCGCGGCAACGCCTACCAGCAGCTCGACCGCGTGGAGCCACCGCCGCCACCCAAGCATCTGCTCGAGTTCTACAACCCGGACACCTTCGCCTACACGGGGGCGGCCTGGTACAGCCCCGATGCCAAATTCAACAAGCTCAAGTTCGGTGATTTCGAGAAGGAACCCCTGCACCAGGGTGTGACGGGCGGCTGGATCGCGATGACCCAGCGGTTCTTCGTGGGCGCGTGGTTGCCGGCCGACAAGCAGCCGCAGCAGTTTTCCAGCGCCGAAGTCCAGCCACGCGACGGCCACGGCAAACCACGCTATCTGATCCGGACCGTCGGCCCGGCGCTGACCGCCGCGCCCGGCCAAAGCGTGACCAGCGCGACGCGCCTGTACATCGGGCCGAACCTCCAGAACGCGCTCGGCAAGATCGCGCCCGGCCTCAACCTCACCATTGATTACGGCTGGGCCACCGTGATCGCGCAGCCGATGTTCAAGCTGCTGTCGTTCCTGCACTTGCTGGTGCGCGACTGGGGCCTTGCGATCATCGTGCTGGTGCTGCTGATCCAGGCCGTGACCTGGAAACTCACCGACGCGCAGTACCGCGCAGGTGCGCGGATGCGCAAGCTGCAGCCGCGCATGAAGGCGCTGAAGGAGCGCTTCGGCGACGACAAGCAGAAGTACCAGCAGGCGATGATGGAGCTGTACAAGAAGGAGAAGGTCAACCCGATGGCGGGTTGCCTGCCGGCGCTGGTGACGATGCCGATCTTCTTCGCGCTGTATTACGTGCTGATCTTCAGCGTCGAGCTGCGCCACGTGCCGTTCCTGTGGATTCCCGACCTGTCCGCGGCCGACCCGTATTTCATCCTGCCGATCCTGTACGCGCTGACCATGCTGGGGCAACAGTTCCTGACGCCCGCGCAAGGCATGGACCCGACCCAGGCCAAGATCATGAAGGCGATGCCGGTGCTGTTCGCGGTGTTGTTCTTCTTCTTCCCGGCCGGCCTCACGCTTTACTACGTGGTGCGCGGCATCTGCATGCTGGGCCAGCAGTGGTACGTCACCCGCCAGGTCGAACGCGCCGACGCGCACGCGCGGGCCTGAGCCACGCCCGACGCGCATGCGCGT
>JAICHS010000093.1 GCA_025924775.1 Rhodanobacteraceae bacterium | reverse complement strand
CGACCCGCAGCGCAAGGCGCGCACCATCCTCACCTATCCGCCGTCGGTCGGCCGCAACATCGACGAAATCCTGCGCACGATCGATGCGCTCCAAACCACCGACGCGGCCCCGGTGTCGACGCCGGTCGACTGGAAGCCGGGTGACGAAGTGGTGGCTTCGCCCAAATTGTCGGACGAGGAAGTGGCCAAGAAGTTCGGCAAGGTGCGCAAGGTCAAGCCGTACCTGCGCTTCGTCAAGACGACCGCAGCCGGGACCAAGGTTGCATGATCGACGCGCGTGCCGATTTCGCGGCCACCGTCGGACACACGCCGCTGGTTCGCCTGCGGCGTGCGTCCGCGGCGACCGGCTGCGAGATCCTGGGCAAGGCCGAATGGCTGAATCCGGGCGGTTCAATCAAGGACCGGACCGCCTTGGGCTTGCTGCTGGATGCGGAACAACGTGGCCTGGTGCACCCGGACACGGTGCTGGTTGAAGGCACCGCGGGCAACACCGGGATCGGGCTGGCGCTGGTCGGGTCCAGCCGCGGTTATCGCAGCATCATCATCGCGCCCAACAGCCAGAGCGCCGAGAAGCTCGATGCGTTGCGCCTGACGGGCGCGGAGCTGCGGCTGGTGCCGCCGGCCAAGTTTGCCGACCCTAACCACTACGTGCACGTTTCCGAACGCCTGGTCGACGCCTTGAACGCCGAGCGCGCGGGCAGCGCGTGGTTCGCCAACCAGTTCGACAACACCGCCAACCGCGACTACCACGCGGCCACGACGGCGGTCGAAATCTGGGACGAAACCGGCGGTGCGGTGGACGGCTTCGTGTGCTCGGCCGGCACCGGCGGCACGCTGGCAGGCGTTGCGCAGGGTCTGAAGGCGCGCAAGCCCGGCGTGCGCATTGCGCTGTCCGATCCTTCGGGCTCGGCACTGGCAAACTTCATCAACCATGGCGAGCTCAAAGCCGAAGGTAATTCGATTACCGAAGGCATCGGGTCCAGTCGCGTCACCGCCAATTTCAAGGACGCCGAGATTGATACCGCCTACAGCATCCCCGATTCCGAATCGGTGCCGTTGTTGCACGCACTGCTGACGGAGGAAGGCTTGTGCCTGGGCGGTTCGTCCGGCGTCAACATCGCCGGCGCGATCCGGTTGGCGCGCGAACTTGGGCCCGGCCACGTCGTCGTCACCGTGCTGGCCGACGCCGGCACGCGCTACGCCAAGAAGCTGTTCAACCCGGAATTCCTGCGCGGCAAGGGCCTGCCGGTGCCAGATTGGCTGGATCGCGCGTTCCCGTCCGCAACACCAGCGGCGCGGCACGCAGCTTGAGGCGCCCACTTCTGTTCGCCATCGTCGCGCGCGCTTGAATCAATCAACATCGTCATTCCGGGGCCGTTCGCGTTCTTTGCGAACGGAACGCCGAATCCATTTCGAGTGTCCAGGCAGCGGGTGCACCACATCGGTGTCTTGCTTTCGCGGGTTTCCCGTCGGGCGAGTCGCGCGCAGGCGTGCTGCGGCAACGACCGCTTCTGTAGCAGCCGGCCTTGCCGGCGATTGTGCAGCGGTCACGACAGCCGCGCTACGGCGCGCGCTTCAACGCCACCACGGCGTTGAGGCCGCCAAACGCGAAGGCGTTGGACAGCACCGCGCGCACGGGGGCCTCGCGTGCGGTGTTCGGCACGTAGTCGAGGTCGCATTCGGGATCGGGGTCGAGGAAGTTGGCGGTGGGCGGGATCACGCCCTCGCGCAGCGCACCCAACGCGGCGATGACTTCCAGCGCGCCGGCGGCGCCGAGCGCGTGGCCATGCACGGACTTGGTCGATGAAATCGCGACCGTTTTCGCGCGTTCACCCAGCGCGGTGTGGAGCGCGCGGGTTTCGGTGGGGTCGTTGGCGGGCGTGGCGGTACCGTGGGCGTTGATGTAGTCGATGTCTTCGGGGTTGAGCCGCGCGTCGCGTAGCGCGGCACTGATGGCGCGCGCCGCGCCCGCGGCCGAGGGCATCACGATGTCGCCGGCATCGGCGCTCATGCCGGCGCCCGCGAACTCGGCCAGGATGTCCGCGCCGCGCGCGCGCGCGTGGTCGAAAGCTTCCAGCACCAGCATCCCGGCGCCTTCGCCCAGCACCAGGCCGGTGCGCTGCCGCGAGAACGGCCGGCAGGTGTCGATGGCCAGGACGCGCATGGCTTCCCACGCGCGCAGGGTGCCCAAGGTGATGCACGCCTCGGTGCCGCCGGCCACCGCAACGTCGGCCATGCCCGAGCGCACCAGCGCCAGTGCCTGCGCGAACGCGTGGTTGGAGGTGGCGCACGCGCTGGTGACGCCAAACGACGGCCCGGTGATGCCAAGCTCGATCGACACCTGCGAGGTTGGCGCGCTCGGCATGATGCGTACCACCGTCAGCGGATGCAGGCGGGGGTTGCCTTCCTGGTACAGGCGCTTGGACGCATCGTCGTGCGCCACCTCGCCGCCGACGCCGGTGCCGATCACGCAGGCGCAGCGGTCGGCCAGGGGCGTGTCGCGGAAACTCAGGCCGGCTTGCGCGACGGCCTCGCGCGCGGCGATCACCGCGAACTGCGAAACGCGGTCCAGCAGCGGCAGCTTTTTGGGGTCGAAGTACTGCGCAGGGTCGTAGTCGCGCACCTGCGCCGCGATCCTGACCCGCATGTCATGGTCGTCGAAACCCACCAGCGGCCCGATCGCGCTGGTGCCCTCGCGCATCCCCGCCCAGAGCTGGCGCGCGTCATGGCCCAGCGCGCAGATGGCGCCGGCCCCGGTGATGACGACGCGACGATCCATGGTTCGATGCGGTTATGCGGCAGGCGGCACTGCCGGAGGCGGCGTGGGTGGTGGCGGCGGGTTGGCGGCCTTGTCGGCCAGCAGTTTCTCGACGGTTTCGACCAGGCCCTTGACCGATTCGGTGTCGAAGTTGGGGTCGCGGTCGGGCATCTGGATCTTGAAGTGGTCCTCGATCTCGAAAATGATCTGGATCGCATCCAGCGAGGCGATTTCGAGGTCTTTCAGGGTGGACGCCAGCGTGATCTTGCCCGCGTCGATGCCGGCTTCCTTGGCGATGATCGAAAACACGGTTGCTTGGACGTTGTCCGGGGTGAAATCGTCACTCATGGGAGGTTCCCTTCGGCATCGTTGCGCGCAGGCGCGGGCGTGGCGGGGTCGGTATCGCCGCCCAGCAACAGGATACCAGCGACGATGATCGCGGACCCGAGCAGCTTGTCCCGTCCCATGGGTTCGCCAAGGATCGCCCACGACGCGATCATCACCGTAACGAACGTGATCGCGGTGATCGGAAACGCCGTGGACAACGCGGTTTTTTCCAGGATGCCCATCCACACCGCGAACGCGCCGAGGTAGCACGCCAGCCCCACCCACAGCCATGGCGTGGCCAGCGCCGACAGGATGTGCGCCGCGTCGAGTTCGAACGCGCCCACGCGCGCGCCGGCAACCTTGAGCGACACCTGGCCCAGCGTTTCGATGGCCAGCAGCGCGGCCCACGCCACGACCAGCATGGCCAGCTGATGGAGCCTGGAATGCGGCTCAGGCATGCGCGTGCGCCGGTCGTGCCACGCCAAGAATCCGCCGGATGCGTGCCACCGGTCGCCGCGGCATCATGCGGCCGAAGGCGTGGCGGCGATGCGGAGGCGCGGCTGGCGCATCGGGCTTTCGCTGAGGATGCGGGTGAAGAAATCCGCCGAGCGCGCGATCACCTTGTCGCGCTCGCCGTCGACCGTGATCATGTGGTAGCTGTTGCTCAGCAGCACCGTTTCGGTCGGGCCGGTGATGCGGCGCTCGAGCACGCGCGCATTGCGCACGCTGGCGATGTCATCGTCGGCAGCGTGCATGATCAGCGCCGGTGCCCGCACTTCCTGCAGGCGCGGCCGCACGTGCCACACCAGTTTGTGGAACTCCGCCAGCGACGGCCATGGGTTGCCGGGCAGGCCCGCGGCCTCGCTCTGGCCGTCCAGCATCGCGCCCGCGATGCGCATGCGCACGCGCTCGTCCTTGATGCCGTAGGGAAAGCTTTCCATGAAGCGGCGCT
This sequence comes from Rhodanobacteraceae bacterium, assembly GCA_025924775.1. GTDB lineage: Bacteria > Pseudomonadota > Gammaproteobacteria > Xanthomonadales > Rhodanobacteraceae > 66-474. The sequence goes on along the minus strand of JAICHS010000093.1, from coordinate 4,123 downwards.
GCTTGAACAGGCCCATGCCGCACACCAGCGGCAGCAGAAACGACAGCCGCGCGCGGCGCGGAATCGTCCAGCCGTCGTAGAACAACGTACTGCCATATAGGCCCAGTCCGTCCACCCACTGCGGCCGCTCGATGGCCAGGTTCAGAGCCAATATTGAGCCCATCGACAGACCGGCGACGAACATGTGGTCCACTTCGCGGCGCAGCCGGTCGGCACCCTCGACCACGCTGCGGGCCCAGTCACGCCAGCCGGTCTTCAGCAAGTCCGCCTCGGTGCCGCAGTGGCCGGCAAGCTGCATGCCGTACACGGTGAAGCCGGCGCGGTTGAGGCCCTTGCCCACGAAGCGCATCTCGGCCGGAGTGCCGGTGAGACCGTGGATCAGCAGCACCCCCGCGCGCCCGCCGCGCAGCAGGAAGTCCGCCTGTTTGATCATCGATTGCGTCATTGCTGTCTCGCCGATTCCGAATGCGTCAACCCAACTGTTGCCCCGTCACCAATACGACTCCGACGACGATCGTTCCGATCCCGGCCCAGCGGCGCAGCGAGATGCGTTCATTCAAGATGAAGCGGCTTGCCAGCGCGACGCCCACGTAACCCAGCGCCGCGAACGGGAACGCGATGCTGAGCTGGGTGCGCGACAGCGCCGCGAACCACAGCACGAATTCCACCGCGTACACCGCGATGCCCAGCGCGACCCACGGCGAGTGCAACACCTTGCGCAGCAGCGAGGGCGCGGCCGCGTCGTCGCTGGCGTGGCCGATGCCGAGCTTGAAGCAGACCTGTCCCGTCACGTCGCAGGCAACCGAACCAAGCAGTAGCAGCAAGGTGGCGAACGTGGCGGTCATGGTATGGATATGCGGGCGCAGAGCCGGATTGGGCGCCCGGGCATGCGCCCATTGTCGCCGATTTGCCGGCGGCAGGCGCGCCGTGCACGATGCACAGCATCCTCCGCTTGCCTTTCAGGCAGGTTTCGCGCCGTCAAAGGCGGGTGCTGCGGTCGACTGCCAAGAGTGCCGGGAAGACCGCCTCGGCATCGAGGTCGCGCGCAAACAGCATCGCCTGGAAACGTTCGCCCATTTCGCCCGGCAGGGTGAGGTACTTGACCTGTTGCGCCAGCGCGTAACGCGCCAGTTCGTCGGGCGCGGCCGCGCGGGCCGCCGTGAAGGCCGCATCGAGTCCGGTCGCGATCAGGAATTCGGACTGGAACGCATAGGCGACCAGCTCGAAGCCGGCGCCAAGGCCGGCTTCGGCCAGCGCGGTGAAATCCACCGAGGCGGTGATGTCCTGCAGTCCCGGCAGGATGAACGGGTTGGCGTGGGCGCGGTGGCGGTAGTGGCACAGCAGGGTGCCGTCCGTGCGTTCCGGCAGGTAGTACTGGTGGCGCACGTAGCCGTAATCGATGAACAGCGTCGCGCCGCGCGCCTGTTCGCCGGTGATGGCTTCCAGCCACCACGGCAGTTGCGGCAGCACTTCCGAGCGGTAGCCGTCCGCGAATTCGTGCTCAAGGTGGCGCTGCAGGTGTCGTACCGCGCCCGCAACCAGCGGGTCCGCCGGACGGTTACTGGCAGCGAATGCATCATTGGCCGCCGTGGTGACGTGTTCTTCGAACACCTCACCGCTGGCGACGGTGAAGCGCGTCACCGGCAGCGCGTCCAGCACCTCGTTGGCAAACAGCACGCCCGACCACGGGTGCTGCGGCGGGCGGTCCAGCCACGCGCAGCGTACGAACAGTTCCGCCGGCAGCGCCGCGCGCAAGGTTGCGCGCTGGCGTTCACGCAGGTCGGCCGAGGGCTCCAGCAGCCAGTAGTGCCGCGGCAGTGCCTGCAATGCCTGCAGTTCCAGCAGGCAGTCGCGCGCGAACGCGCCGCTGCCGCCGCCCAGCTCGAACCACACCGCGGCATCGCCGCAGGCGCGTACCGCCGGGGCCAGCGCGCGCGCCACGCAGCGCGCGAACAACGATCCCAGTTCCGGCGCGGTGATGAAGTCGCCGCCCTTGCCGAATTTCAGCCGACCGGCGCTGTAGTAACCGAGGCCCGGCGCATACAGGCAGCGCTCCATGAAGCGCGCGAACGAGATCGGACCGGTCGCGGCGATCTCTTGGCGGATGGCGTCGGCCAGCCGCGCGGAGTGGGCGGCCTCGTCGGCCGAAGGTTCGGGCAGGGATGTGTCCAAGCTGGCGCAGGCGTCTGATTTGAGGCACGCTTCAAACCGGGCAGGATAGCGGGCGGAGGCGGCATGGGCGAAATGCACCCGGTGGTACTGGTGACCGGCGCGGCGCGGCGGGTCGGCGCGGTGATCGCGCGCAGCTTGCACACGGCGGGTTATGACGTCGCCCTGCACTACCGTCATTCGCGCGGTGAACTGGACGCGCTGGCGCGTGAACTGGACGCGCAGCGGCCCGGTTCGACCTTGGCGCTGCAGGCCGACCTGGCTTTTGCCGCAAGCCTGCCGGCGCTGGTCGACGCCGTCGTCGCGCGCTTCGGGCGCCTCGATGCGCTGGTCAACAACGCCTCGCTGTTCCGGGCGACGCCGATGGGTTCGATCAGCGCGGACGTGTTCGACGAATTGCTGGCGGTGAACGCGCGCGCACCGTTGTTGCTGGCGCAGGCAGCCGCGCCGCACCTGCGCGCGGCGCGCGGTGCGATCGTCAACATTACCGACATCTATGCCGAACGCCCGTTGGCGCGACACGCGGCGTACGGCATGAGCAAGGCCGCACTGCGCATGGCGACCCTGGCGCTGGCGCAGGCGCTCGGCCCCGAGGTGCGGGTGAACGCGGTCGCACCCGGCAACGTGCTGGCATCGGAGAACGCGGTCAAGGCGGAAAGCCTGGAAGACGTTGTGGAAGGCACCGTATTGCAGCGCCGCGGCGCGCCGGCCGACGTCGCCGGCGCGGTGTTGTGGCTGTTGCGTGACGCGACCTACGTGACCGGCCAGACGCTGCGCGTCGATGGCGGCCGCATCCTGGGCACCTGATGGCAAGCTGAAGCGTGAGGCGGCGCGGCTTGAATCGCAGCTGCGACGCCGGCATGTTGTCAGGCAGCCACGTGCGTCGAGGACGACGATGAATGCTTCCGTGCCCGTTGCAGCCGGGCAACCTTCGCAACGGATCGCGCAGCAGATCCTCGATTTCCTTTCCGACATTCCGGGCAGCCGCGAGCCGCCGCGCGAACATCCGCGTGCGCGCGCCGAGGCCATCGCGCTGGCGGCACGGCGCAAGGCGTTCCTGGCGTCCTCGTCGCTGGCGTTGCCACCCGGTCCGCTGGGCTGGTTGACGGTGCTGCCGGAACTGGTGGCGATCTGGAAGATCCAGGCGCAGATGGTGGCGGACATCGCGGCGGCCTGCGGCCGGCACACCACGCTGACCCGCGAGCAGATGCTGTATTGCCTGTTCCGGCACGCGGCGTCGCAGGCGGTGCGCGACCTTGCGGTGCGCGCCGGACAACGCTGGATCGTGCACGCCGCCACCACCCGTGCGATCCACGGCATCGCCCACCGCATCGGCGTGAAGTTGTCCGAGCGCGCGCTGGGGTCGTCGCTGGCACGCATGCTGCCGGTCGCCGGTGCGCTCGGCGTCGGCGCCTACGCGTGGTACGACACGCGCCAGGTTGGGCACACGGCGATCGCGATGTTCTCGGGCGACATCGAGTTCGTTCCGGCTGACCGCAGCACCGAGATTCCGGCGCGACGGGTCGAACGCGACCGCGCGCAGGCGGCGCGCGAAGCGGGCTTGTGACAGGGACCGGTCGCCGCGCCGGCTACGCCTGATCGTTCGGTTCGCCCACGGTTTCCCGCGCCCGAGTGCGGGCGCCGGCACCGGTGCCCGTGCCCATTTTCAGGCGGACGATCGCGCGGCCTCGGGTGCCGCCCTTGCCGCTGGCGTCGGCCGCGCCCGGCCCTTGCCGATCGTGCAGTGCAAAGTCGTTGACTCCCCCGACGAACGGGCGCACGATCCGCCCTGCTCTCACGCCGGTCGGTGAGATGGGGCGGTTGCTTCATCACGGGGAGAAACAACGTGTCCGATCTCGACCTTCCTTCGCGTCGTCGCTTCCTCAAGGGTACGGGACTCGGTCTTGCGGCCCTGTCCATCGCTGCGCCGCTCCGGCACGCATACGGCGCCGCT
>JAICHS010000092.1 GCA_025924775.1 Rhodanobacteraceae bacterium | reverse complement strand
TCCACGGTAGCCGGATCGCAGAGGGTGTCCGAGATGCCGAGATCGGCGATGCCGGATACCGCCACGATGTCGCCCGCCTGCGCGGATTCGACCTCGCGGCGCTCCAGGCCCATGAAGCCCAGCACCTGCAGGATCTTGCCGTTGCGGCGTTTGCCTTCATGGTCGACGATCGTGACGGGCATGTTGGTGTGCACGCTGCCGCGCTGGATGCGGCCGACGCCGATCACGCCGACGTAGCTTGAGTAGTCCAGCGAGGACACGCGCATCTGGAACGGGCCGTCCAGGTCCACCTGCGGGGGTTGCACGTGCTGGGTGATCGCCTCGAACAGCGGCGTCATGTCGCCATCGTGGACGTCCGGGGTGAGCCCGGCGTAGCCCTGCAGCGCCGAGGCGTAGACGACCGGGAAATCCAGCTGTTCCTCGCTGGCGCCCAGGCGGTCGAACAGGTCGAAGGTCTGGTTGACCACCCAGTCCGGGCGCGCGCCCGGGCGGTCCACCTTGTTGACGACCACGATGGGCTTGAAACCCATCTTGAAGGCCTTTTCTGTCACGAAGCGCGTTTGCGGCATGGGGCCGTCCAGCGCGTCCACCAGGATCAGCACGGAATCGACCATGCTCAACACGCGCTCGACCTCGCCACCGAAGTCGGCGTGTCCGGGGGTATCGACGATGTTGATGCGCCATTGCTCGCCGCGCGGATCGGTCCAGCGGATCGCGGTGTTCTTGGACAGGATGGTGATGCCGCGCTCGCGTTCGATATCGTTGGAATCCATCACGCGCTCGGGCACCACGGTACGCTCCGAAAGCGTGCCGGATTGCTTCAGCAGCTGGTCGACCAGGGTGGTCTTGCCGTGATCGACGTGGGCTACGATCGCGATATTGCGGAGGTTTTTGATGGACATGAGGCACGGGCGAGCCGTCACGGTCGTGGACCATGACAACTTCAGACAGGGGACAGCCCATTAGTGTAACGGATTTCGGGGCTGCAACATGAACCGTCGCCAGCGGTGCGGCTCCGTGGCATGGTTCCACAGCGTGGTTCCACGGTCCATGGAGGTGACATGACGCTTGAATTCCTGGTCGGCCCGGTGCGCCGCACCGCGCACCGCGGCCGCGACGACCTGCTGAGCGCGGGACTGGGACTTGTGGGACTGGCCGGGTTGCCGGTGCGGTTCGATGATCCGGTACGGCCGACGCCGGTGGAACTGCGGCGGCGCGCGATCCAGACGGGCTGGAAAGGCATCGCGGACCTCGGGCCGCTGGGGGGTTTCGGGCGCGTTTACGGCCAGGTGCCGACGGTGCCGGGGCTTGAATACAGCGCGTTCGCGCGGGTGCCGGGCGCGCGCCATCCGCATCGCGTGTTGTGCCAGGTGCCCGATGGTTTCGACGCCGCGGCGCGTTGCCTGGTGGTGGCGCCGGCATCCGGCTCGCGCGGCATCTATGGGGCCATGGCGCTCGGGGGCGGCTGGGCGTTGCCGCGTGGTTGCGCGGTGGCGTACACCGACAAGGGCGCGGGGTCGGGCTACTTCGATTGCGCCACGGGCACCGGTGTGGCCCTGGACGGCACCCGCGTCGAGGCGGGGCGCGCGTTGCTGGAGTTCGAGCCGCGAGCCGCGCCGGCCGACGCCGGCATCGCGGTGAAACACGCACATTCGGCCGACCATCCCGAAGCCGACTGGGGCCGACACGTGTTGCAGGCGGTTGAGTTCGGCCTGGCGATGCTGGACGAGGCCTTGCCCGCGCTGGCGCCGTTTACGCCCGACAACACGCGCATCATCGCGGTGGGCACGTCCAATGGCGGCGCCGCGGTGCTGCAGGCCGCGGGCGTGGATCACGCCGGCTGGCTGGATGGCGTGGTCGCGCTGGAGCCGAACGTGCAGGTGGCCGGCCACGGCCGCGCCCTGTACGACTTTGCCAGCGAGGCCGCGTTGTGGCTGCCGGCCGCGCTGGGTGCCGGGCGCTTCGCCGCGGTGCCGTTTGCGCGGGTGGCCGGCGTGCCCGCGCCGACGTGGCTGGCACGCGGGGCCAGCCTGCACGCGCGCGGGCTGTTGCCGCAACCGGAACCCGCGGCACAGGCCGAAGCCGCGCTGGAACGGCTGTTGGCCACGGGCTGGGAGGCGGCGGCGCTCGCCACGGCCGCCAGTTCGACCGCGTTCGACCTGTGGCGCGCGGTCGCGGCGACCTACGCGTCCGCGTACTTGCGCGCGGGCGTGGGCGCGATGCCTTGCGGATTCGCCTTTCGCGCCAGCGAGGTTCCCGGCGTGCCGGCACCGGCGGTGCGGGCGGCTTGGTGGCCGGATGGCAGCGGGATTCCACCGAACCCCGGCATTGCCTTGTCGGGCGGGTTACAGGCCGCGGCCGATCCGGCCTTGCCGGGGGTGCTGGCCTTGCGCAACCTCTGGGACGGTTCCGATGCGGTGGCGCTGCGCCTGCACGCCGCCGTCGATGTGCTGGCGGTCGGGCTGCCGCGTGCGGATTTGCCGGTGTGGGTGGTGCACGGCGCCGAGGACGGGCTGATCCCGGCGGCCTTCACGTCCGATCCGTATGTTGCGTGGTTGCGCGGGCAAGGCCGCACGCCGCGCTACTGGCGCGTGCCGCACGCGCAGCATTTCGATGCGTTCCTGCAACTGCCGGGTTTCGGCGACCGCTACGTGCCGCTGCTGCCTTATGGTTACCGCGCACTGGACGCCATGTATGCACACGCGGTCGCGGGCACGCCGTTGCCCGATCCGCCCACGCCGCAGCCGCGTCCGCGGGGCACGGCGCCGCTGACGGCGACCATGCTCGACCTGCAAGCTTGATGCCCGGCCGGCGTCGGCCGACGACACGGTATGCTTGTCGGTCCAGCGCCACGTCGGCGCCCCGCAGGAGCCCCCATGAGTCTCAGCGCAACCTTCCAGACGTCCCAAGGGCCGATCCACGTACGCCTGTTCGATGACAAGGCGCCGCTGACGGTCGCCAACTTCGTGAACCTGGCGCAGCGCGGCTATTACGACGGCCTCAACTTCCACCGCGTGATCGCCGATTTCATGATCCAGGGCGGCTGCCCGCTGGGCACCGGCACCGGCGGCCCGGGTTACAAGTTCGAGGACGAGTGCCGCAGCGACCTGAAGCACGACGCACCCGGCAAGCTGTCGATGGCCAACGCCGGCCCCGGCACCAACGGCAGCCAGTTCTTCATCACCCACGTGCCGACGCCGTGGCTGGACGGCAAGCACACGCTATTTGGTGAGGTCGTGGCGGCCGACGACCAGAAGGTCGTGAACGCGATCAAGCAGGGCGACAAAATCGAGAAGGTCACGGTCGAAGGTGACGTGGCGCCGCTGCTGGCCGCGCAGGCCGAACGCGTGAAGCAGTGGAACGCGGTACTGGACCAGCGCTGACCCACGCGCATTGCCGAAAAAGAGGGCGGCGCCAAGGCCGCCCCCCTCAAGTGGCGTCAGGCGCCTTGCTTCCTGTTCCTGACCAGGTGATAGATGAACAGCAGGATGATCGCGCCGATCAGTGCCCACACGAAGCCCCAGAATCCGCCGATCCCCGCGCCGGATGCGGTGGCACCGGCGCTGAAACCGAACAGACTCGCGAGCCAGCCGCCGATGAACGAGCCGACGATGCCGATGATCGCGGTGATGATGAAGCCACCGGGGTCTTTCCCGGGCATGATCCACTTGGCGATGATTCCGATGATCAGACCGATGATGAATACCCAGAGCCAATGCAGCATGTGGTTTCTCCTTTCGGGTGAGGGGAGACACAAGCGCCACCGTTGATCCATGGCGGCTGCATTGTGCACCCTGGGGGATCCTCGTGCACGCTGCCGCCTCGAACGCGTCGGCGCATTCCGGTATCTGGCGGCGACGCCCGGGTGGCGCGATCGCTGTGATAAAATAAGTGGTTGCAATTCGGAGGAATGTCGATGCCCAAGCTCGCTGCGCGCACTGGCCGCGCCAAGCCCAGTGCGATCATGGTGATCGCTGAAACCGCCAAACAGCTGCGGGCGGGCGGCAAGGATGTCGTCAATTTTTCGATTGGCGTGCCGAACTTCCTGCCGGGCGGCCACGTGTACCAGGCCGTGCGCGACTGGACGGCCAGGGATAGCGGCAGTTACGGCAGCAACCGCGGCGCGCCCGCGCTGCTGGACGCCATCGTGGCGCATTTTGCCCAAAGCGGCCTGCCCGGTTACACCCGCGACAACGTCACCGTCGGCATCGGCGCCAAGCAGGCGCTGTACAACCTCGCCGAGGCGCTGCTGGACGAAGGCGACGAGATCGTGTTTCCCTCGCCGTACTGGACCAGCTACGTCGATATCGCCGAGATCCTTGGCGCCAAGGCCAAGATCCTGCCGTGTCCGCCGGAGCAGCACTACAAGCTGACGCCCGCGCAGCTCGACCAGGCGCTGGGATCCGATCCCAAGGTGTTCCTGTTCAACAACCCGTCCAACCCGACGGGCATGGTCTATACGCGGGATGAAATCGCGGCGCTGGCCGACGTGCTGGTGAAACACCCGAACACCTGGATCATCGCCGACGACATCTACAACCGGCTGATATTCGACGGCATCGGCTACCACAACGTGGTGCAGTTCAAGCCGGAGCTGCGCGAGCGCACCTTCATCATGGATTCGCTGTCCAAGACCTACGGCATGCCGGGTTGGCGCGTGGGTTTCGTGGTCGGGCCGGCGGCTGGCGTGAAGGCGCTGGTGACGCTCAATTCCAACCACATCACTTGCCTGCCGGAAGTCGTTACCGAGGCCGCGATTGCGGCGCTGACCGGTCCGCAGGACGTGCCGACTACCAAGCGCGAGGAATTCTCGAAGCGCCGCGACGACGTGGTGCGCGCGCTGGAGTCGATTCCGGGCGTGCACTGCCCACGTCCGCAGGGCGCGTTCTACGCGTTTCCGGACATCTCCGTCGCCTTCGGCAAGACCCACAAGGGCAAGCCGATCGCCAACGACGTGGATCTGTGCAAGGCGCTGCTGGAAGACAAGTTCGTCGCGACGGTACCGGGTTCCGCCTTCGGCGAGCCGCGCAGCCTGCGCATTTCCTACACCTGCGCGCCAGAGCAGCTGCAGAAGGGCTTGGACCGCATCAAGCAGTTCTTCGCCGAGTTGACCTGACCCGTATTCCCTCTTCCGGCGGGAGAGGGCGCCCAAAGGGCGCGTGAGGGTTCGGCGCGGCCGCGTGGTTTGCGAGTGCCCGGATCGTCCTCGCCGCATCGCCTTTTACAAGGAGTGGATTCATGAAAACCCCCGTTCGCGTTGCAGTCACCGGCGCCGCCGGCCAGATCGGCTATGCGCTGCTGTTCCGCATTGCCGCCGGCGACATGCTGGGCCCCGACCAGCCGGTCATCCTGCACTTGCTGGAAATCACGCCCGCACTGCCGGCCCTGAACGGCGTGGCGATGGAACTGGACGACTGCGCGTTTCCGCTGCTGGCGGGCGTGGTCGCGACCGATGACGCCAACGTCGCGTTCAAGGACGTCGACTACGCGCTGCTGGTCGGCGCGCGCCCGCGCAAGGCCGGCATGGAACGCAAAGACCTGCTGTCCGCCAACGGCGCGATCTTCGGTCCGCAGGGCAAGGCGCTGAACGCGCACGCCAAGCGCGACGTCAAGGTGCTGGTGGTGGGCAACCCGGCCAACACCAACGCGCTGATCGCGCAGGCCCACGCGCCCGACCTCGACCCGAAGTGCTTCACCGCGATGGTGCGGCTTGACCACAACCGCTCCAAGGCGCAGCTGGCCACCAAAACCAGCGCGCATTCGAGCGACGTCAGGAAGGTCATCATCTGGGGCAACCACTCCTCGACGCAGTACCCCGACATCCACCACGCCACCATCAAGGGCAAGCCCGCGCTGTCGCTGGTCGACCAGGCGTGGTACGAAAAGGAATTCATTCCGACCGTGCAGCAGCGTGGCGCCGCCGTCATCAAGGCGCGCGGTTCGTCGTCGGCCGCGTCGGCCGCCAACGCCGCGATCGACCACATGCGCAGCTGGGCGCTGGGCACGGCCGAGGGCGACTGGGTGTCGATGGGCATTCCGTCCGACGGCTCCTACGGCATCGCCCCGGGCGTGATCTTCGGTTACCCCGTGACCTGCAAGGACGGCAAGTACGCCATCGTGCAGGGCCTCGAGATCAACGCGTTTTCACGCGCGCGCCTCGATGCCACCGACAAGGAACTGCGCGAAGAGCGCGCGAGCGTCGCGGATCTGCTGGCCTGAGTCACCGGCGCTGCACCGGATTGGACGGCGGCCGCGTGCCGCCGTCCGCGTTTACGGGGCGGTCAAGTCGGACCGGGAGTGCGCGCTTCGGCGCGGCTGATCTGGTCGTCCACCAGCGCGGCGACCACGATGTCGCTGCCGACGTTGACGGTGGTGCGCGCCATGTCCAGGACGCGGTCCACGCCGATGATGATGCCGATGCCTTCCGGCGGCACCGAAAAGCTCGCCAGCAAGCCTGCGACCAGCGGCAGCGAGCCGCCGGGAATGCCGGCCACTGCCACCGCGCTCAGCACCGCCAGCAGCATCAGGATCGACTGTTGCGCGAGACTCAGGTCCACGCCGAAGATTTGTGCGATGAACAGCACCGTACAGCCCTCGAACAGCGCCGTGCCGCTCATGTTCATGGTGGCGCCCAGCGGCAGCACGAAACCGGACGTGCTGGGGCGCAACTTCAATTCCTCGCTGGCGATGGCCAGCGAGGTGGGCAGGGTGGCATTGCTGGAACTGGTTGAAAACCCGGTCACCAGCACCGGCCGGATCTGCCGGAAGAAGGTGCGCGGCGAGCGCCGGCCGAGCGTCCACAGCCACACCGACATGGTGCCGAACAGGTGCAGCGCCAGCGCCACCAGGCAGGCCACGACGAAGATCGACAACGACAGCAGGACGTCCAGTCCGACCTTGACGATCACGCTGTAGATCATCGCCGGGACCGCGTAGGGCGCCAGCTCCAGCGCCATGTCGACAATGCGCGTCATCAGCTCGGCGATGTCATCGAGGTTGTCGCGGATACGCCGGCGCCGTTCCTCGCCGAGTTGCATCGCGGCCACGCCGACCAGGATCGCGAACACGATCAGCGGCAGCACGTCGCCCAGGGTCGCGCGGCTGGAGCCCGCCACCGCGCCGACCAGGTTGCGCGGCATGAACATCTCGACCAGCGTGGCAAGCGTGATGCCCGGCTGCCCGGCGTGCGTGTCGATGGCCTGCTCGGCGCTGCCGCCGTACTCGGCGAGCAGCTGCGAGGTCGCGGCCTGGCTCATGTGCCCGCCCGGGTTGACCACGTTCATCATCACCAGGCCGATCGCGACGCCGATCAGCATGTTGGCGAAGAACAGCACGAAGGTGCGCGCGGCCAGCGGGCCGAGCTTGCCCGGGCGGCCGAGTTGGCACACGCCCGAGGCCAGCGAGGCAAACACCAACGGGATCACCACGAAAAACAGCATCCGCAGGAACACCTGCCCGAATGGATCGAACAGCGCGCTGGACACGCGTTGCATGAAGGCGAGGAAGGCCGGGAACGGATAACCGAGGGCGAGCGTGGCCAGGGCCGCGATCACGCCGATCACCAGGCCCCATAGAATGCGGGTCGCCAGCGGCATCCGGGTCGCCGTTTTTGTCATGTGCAGGACTGTACGTGGCGCCAGCGTGCCTGTCACTTCGCGGCCGGGGCGCAGCGCGGCATTCGGCTAGAATGTCCGTTTCGATGGAGGCTGCATGAGCGACTCTTCTTCCGCGGGCGCACGCTTCCGGGCCGCGCTGGCCGCCGAATCGCCGCTGCAGGTGGTCGGTGCGATCACCGCTTACGCCGGCCTGATGGCCAAACGCGTCGGCTACCAGGCGCTATACCTCTCCGGCGGCGGCGTTGCCGCCAATTCGCTGGGGATTCCGGACCTCGGCATCTCGACGATGGAGGACGTGCTGACCGACGCGCGCCGCATCGTCGACGCCACGCAATTGCCGTTGCTGGTCGACATCGACACCGGTTGGGGCGGTGCCTTCAATATCGCGCGCACGATCCGTGCGTTCGAGCGCGTCGGTGTTGCGGCCGTACACCTGGAAGACCAGGTCGGGCAAAAGCGTTGCGGCCACCGCCCCGGCAAGGAAGTCGTGCCGAAGGAGGAAATGGTCGATCGCGTGAAAGCCGCGGTGGACGCGAAAACCGACAAGGATTTCGTGTTGATGGCGCGCACGGACGCGGCGGCGATCGAGGGCGTCGATGCCGCGATCGAGCGTGCCGTG
>JAICHS010000091.1 GCA_025924775.1 Rhodanobacteraceae bacterium | reverse complement strand
GCACGAGCGACATGTCGAGCGACCTCGCTCTCCCAAGGCGTGGGCGTCAGCCCATCCGCGGCAACGGTCACTGCGCGTTTGTCGCTGCCGGCGCAAACACCGCAAACATCCCCGCATACGGTTTCACCATGAAGGCCGGGGCGCCGTAGTAGTTGCCGCCCACGTAGATCTGCGAGAGGGTGCCGTCGAGGTACAGCGCGTTGCGGCAGCCGAGCTTGTCGAGGAACAGGCGCGCGAAGGCGTGGAAGTTCACGGGCGAGGCGCTGACCACGAAGGTGGCCTTGCCGGGTGAGGGCGCGCACACGCCGCTGCGCCATTTGGCGCTGTCCGACGTGGCCTCGAAGGCCGGGTTGAGCTTGCCGTCGATCACCAGCATCGGCCCGGACTGGCTGGCCAGGACGGGTTGCACGTGCGCGGCAGCGAAGTCGGCGGTGGTCATCACCATGGCGTGGCCGGCGGTATCGACGGCAAACACGCCGTTGGGCAGCAGCGAGAAGTTGCCGGATGCGGGGTTGCCGTGCGCGGTGTTGAGGGGTTTCACCACCGTGCCGTTTTCCACGTACATGCCCAGCGGTTCGCCCTGTGCGTCGTAGATGCCGGCGTTGGCGGCAAACAGCAGGGATTGCCCGTGTTCGGCACCCCATTGCTTGAGTGCCTGGATGCCGCCAAACGGCTGGCCGCCGACTGGGTCACGCCAGTGCAAGCCCAGCTTGGCCTTGGCGATGTCGATGGTGACCACGCGGTAGTGCACGTTGTCGAACAGCACGTCGTGGCTTGCGATGCCGTGTGATGACTGCGCGCAGCCGATGGGCAGCACGCAGGCGACCAGCACGGACAGCGCGCTGGCGAGGCGCCGGAGGCAACGCGGAAAGGGCAGCTGGAACGTCATGCAATGATGGTCGCCGGTTTGCATGGAAGGGTGCAAGCGCGTCCGGGGCGGGTGTTCAGGCCGCGCGCCGGAGCCGCGTTCAGTGTGCCGGCAGCAGGGTGAGGTGGTATTTCGCGGGGCCGGGCAGCAGCGGTACGGGCTTGCCCGCAACCCACGTCTCGTGGCCTTTGCCGAACCAGGGCGACAACGGATTGTCGGACTGGCCGACCGGCATCTCGAGGATGCCGTGCGCCTCGTTGCCCGGCTGCACGTCCATGCGCATGGAGGCGCCGTACGCGGGATGCAACACCCGCGGCATGTTGTGGTCGCCCGCCAGTTCGTCGTGCGGCATGTCGAAGAATTTGGCCAGCCATTCCGGCAGCGCCACCGACAACGGGTTGTCGATCCTGGCGGTGTTCTTGCGGCCCCAGGTCTTTTCCGCCAGCGGCCCCGGCAGCTTGGCCAATTCCGCCGCGACCTGTTTGGCGGAATCGTCCAGCAGCGCGTTCCAATCCTGGTACTTCGGGGCCAGCAGCCACGCGGGTTTTTGCGTCACGAGCGTCCACACCGCGTACTCGCCCACTTCGGGTGAGGGCCAGGTAAAGTCGGGCGATTGTTGCGCGGCGATCGCGCTGAACGGCGCCAGCACGTTTTCGCGCACCTTCTCGCGGAACAGGCGCACCACGCGGTAGCCCACGCTGTCAGTGGCGGCGCGCGCCTGCCAGTCACGCACGTAGGGTTTCAACGCGGCGAGTTGCGGGTTGTTGGAACCATCCAGCACGCCCAGCAGCAGTTTCTGCCAGCGCGCCAGGAACAGCGCGCGGTCATCCAGCTGGATGTCCAGCATGTCCTGCGGCGTGAACTGCGTATGCGCTTGCAGGTCGTCGCGGATCTGCTGCGCGCGCGCGCCCTGGTCGTAGCCGCCGTCACCGATGAGGGTCAAGGCGCCACCGTCGACGATGCGCTGGTTGGCGGTCCAGATGCGTGAATCGGTGGGGTTCTCGATGCGCGGGACCTCGGCGGGCGTGGCGTAGCCCACCCAGCCGGTGCCGGGTTTTGACCAGTCGGCCGGTACCGACGGATCGAAGCCGGCGCGGATCGGCATCACGCTGCCGGCGATACTCCAGCCGATGTTGCCGTGCGCATCCGCGACCACCAGATTCTGCGGCGGGATGCCGATGGTGGGTGCCAGCGCGAGCGCCTGATCCACGGTGTCCGCCGTTTCCAGCTGCATCAGGTTGAGGTTGACCGCGTGCGGGTTCTGCGCGGTCCACGCCAGTGCCAGTGGGGTGCCGTCGGTGGCGTGCGCCATGATCGGGCCCCAGATGGTGTCCTCGACCTTGAGGCGCACGTCCGGCGCGCCTTTCACGTGGATCGTCTCGTCGTGCTGCACCAGCGTGGCCCAGCCCGTGGGTGTCTTGTACTGCGCGGGATTCGCCGGATTCCGGATCACCCGCACCCAGTCCATCCAGTCGCCGGTGCTGTTGGTGAAGCCCCACGCGATGTGGCCGTTGCTGCCGATCACCAGCGCCGGCGCGCCGGGCAGGGTGACGCCGTTCAAGTCGAGCATGCGCTGCGGATCGGCCGGGTCGGGGTAGCGCATCCGCGCGCGGTACCAGATGTTGGGCACGCGCAGGCCCAGGTGCGGGTCGTTGGCCAGCAGCGCCGCACCGCCGGTGAGCGCGCCGCCCACCGCGAAGCCATTGCTGCCGATGCCCGTGTTGGCGGCGTCGGTTGCCGCGACGGCGCGCGCGCCGCGTACCAGGGCGACGGCTTGTACCGGGACCTGGCGCAGGTCGAACACCGCGGCACCCGGCACCGGCAGCGCCGGCGTCGACCCGCCCTGGAGCGGCGCTTCCCAGCGCGGCGAGGGCGACAGCAGAAAATCAGTCAGCGCCCGCGGCAACACGTTGCGCAGGCGCGCGATGTCCAGTTCGCGCGGGTTGTTGCCATCCTGGTTCAGGTCGAAGAACATCGTGTCGATGGTCAGGATGCTGTCGGCGTTGGTCCATGGCTTGGGCGTGACGCCAAGCAGCAGGTATTCCCACGGCCGTACCGTAAGGTGTGCCAGCCCGGCGTTCACGCCGGCCGTATAGGCGTCCATGAGCTTGTGCTGGTTGGGCGTCATCAGCGCCAGCTCGCGTTCGGCCAGCGCGCGAAACCGGTGCCGGCGGTGGTCTTCGTCAACCGGCAGGGCCTTGGGGCCCACCAGCGCGGCCAGTTCACCCGCGGCCACGCGCCGTTGCAGATCCATCTGGAAGAAGCGTTCCTGGCCGTGGGCGTAGCCCAGTGCCCAGGCGAGGTCGTGGCGGTTTTGCGCGGTGATCGTTGGAATGCCATCGGCGTCGCGCACGATGCTCACCGGCGCGGACAGCCCTGCAACGGTGACGCTGCCGTTCGCCTGCGGCCGGCTGCCCGCCAGCAGGCGCCAGCCGATTGCCGACGCGATGACGACGATGACGATCAGTACAACGGCAACGCGGCGAAGCCGGCGCATGAGGGTTCCTTGTACGACCGCACCATTGTGCCGCCCGCTGGTGCCGCCGCCAATAGCCGGCGGCCGCGTCCGCCTCAACGCACACCGCGACCAGGGACGATTGCAAACGTTACGGCACGATGCCCGTCCACGCTTCCGTCGAGAACTTGGACGCGGCCAGTTCCTGGGCGCGCGCGAGTTCCGCCGGCTCCAGTTTGCCGAACGCCAGCCCATGCGCCTTCCGGAAGCTCTCGAGCATGCGCTCGATCACTTCGGCGCGCGGCATGCCGGTCTGGCTGCGCAGCGGGTCGACGCGCTTGGCGGCGCTTTGCGTCGCCTTGTCGGAAAGTTTTTCGCGGCCGATCCGCAGCACCTGCAGCATCTTGGTGGTGTCGATGTCGTAGGCCATCGTGACGTGGTGCAGCACCGCGCCGCCGCGCCGGGTTTGCGCCGCGCCACCGATCTTGCCCGCGGTGGAGGCGATGTCGTTGAGCGGCTGGTACCACGCGTCGATGCCGAGCCCCTGCAGCGCGTCGATGACCCATGCGTCCATGAATTCGTAGGCTTCCTGGAAGCTCATGCCGGCGACCAGTGAATCGGGTGCATACAACGAATACGTGATGGTGTTGCCCGGTTCGATGAACATCGCGCCGCCGCCGCTGATGCGGCGCACGACCTGGATACCGTGGCGGCGTGCGGCATCCGCATCGACCTCGTTGCGCAGCGACTGGAACCGCCCGATGACCACGCACGAAGCGCTCCACTCCCAGATGCGCAGCGTCGGCGGCCGGCGGCGCGCGGCCACCTCGTCGGTCAGCACCTCGTCCAGCGCCATGTGCAGCGCCGGCGGTTGCGGGGCCACGTGCACCAGCCGCCACTTGTAGTCGCTCCACTGGGTGCGGCTCACGCCCGGTCCTCCAGCGCGCGTTGCACCGCCACCGCGACGGCCTCGGGTGAAATGCCGTACATCCTGACGTTTGGCCCCAGCGCGGCGCGCACCGCGGCTGCTTTCTTTTCGTCACTGGCTACGGCCGGCACGCCTTCCAGTGCGACATCGATCAGGGTCAACGCCGAGTCGGGTTCCAGGAAGAAATCGCCGCTGATCCACACGCGCGTCAGTTTGCCGTCGCGCACTTCGAGATCCGCCACCACCAGCTTGCCCCCCGGCATCTTGTATTCGCCGTGCATGTCCGCGCGTGTCCCCGCCGTACCCGTCAGGTGGTACGTCGGCGCAGCTTAACGCGGCGCTGCGTGTGCTGTCTTGCCGCAGATCTGTCTGGGCCTACCAACCGCGCCCGTGGAATTGGCTTTGGCGGACGTGGATCGTGAACCCGACGCCGCCGGCCGGATGTTCGCAGTCGCCCAGGTTCTTGTTGATGTTGAGGGTGGCCGACTGATAATTGCCGCTGATGTGGTTGCCGCCCATCACGCCCATGCTGGCGCTGCCGTGAACCTGCGCCTGGTTGTAGGTGGAGTCGTCGCAGCGCTGCGCGGCGACGCGCTCACCGGCATCGGAGGGCGGGATGCTGTGGTCGCCGTAGTACACGCCCGGCGGGCTGGTGGGGTTGCCGTTGCGGTCGGTGGCGGGGTGGCTGGCCGTCGTGGCCGCCGTAGCCGGCAGGTCGCTGGGCGGCAATTGCAGGTTCAGCGGCGGTGGCGCGGTGGTTTGCGCCGCGGCGGCGCCGGCCAGCACGCAGGCGGCGAAAAAGAGGGCAGTACGGGTGATGCGCATGGAAAAACTCCGAGGGGCAGGACCCTAACGCACGAGCCCCGCTTGGCGTGCACAGGCTTGGAACGGTACCGCCGCGTGAAGTTCCTGCGGGGCGCGGCGAAACCGCCGCGGCGCCGCCGGATTCCGCGTCAGCCCGTCGTTTCGATGCGCTCCACGTGGCGCAGCCCGCGCGGCAGCAGGCCGCCCCGTTGCGCGCGGTTGCCGCCGTATTCGACCAGGTCGGCCCATTTCAGGGTCAGCTTGCGCTGGCCGGCGTACAGCGTGACCTCGCCCGAACCCTCGGCCACCACGGCGACACCCGCGACGCGCTCACCGCCGGAGCCGCGCTTGGCCCGCGGAATTTCGATCAATTTGTTGCCGCGGCCACGTTCAAGCTCCGGCAGGTCGGCCACCGAGAACATCAACAGGTGGCCTTCGGTCGTGACCGCGACGATGCGGTCGCGCGCGGCGTCGCTGACGTACGCCGGTGCCAGCACCCGCGCGTCGTCGTCCATGTTGATGACCTGCTTGCCGGCCTTCTTGTTGGACAACAGGCCCTCGAAGCGCGTCAGGAATCCGTAACCGGCATCGGTTGCGAGGACCAGCTTGGTGGCGTTGTCGCCGATTGCGAGCGCGTCGAAACGCGCGCCGGCCGGCGGCGTGAAGCGGCCCGTCAGCGGCTCGCCGTTGCCGCGCGCGGACGGCAGGGTGTGCGCGTGGGTCGAGTAGCTGCGGCCGGTGGAATCGAGGAACACCGCCTGCTGTGAACTCTTGCCGCGCGCGCTGGCAAGGTATTTGTCGCCTTCCCGATAGGAAAGCTCGATGGCGTCGACGTCGTGGCCCTTGGCCGCGCGCGCCCAGCCCATTTCACTCAGCACCACGGTAACGGGTTCGGCGACCACCAGTTCGCTTTCGTCCAGCGCCTGCGCGGCCGCCCGCGCGACCAGCGGCGAACGCCGTGCATCGCCGTATTTTTCGGCGTCGGCGCGCAGTTCCTGCTTGATCAGGGTCTTCAGGCGCGCCTTGGAGCCCAGCGTCACCTCGATCTTCGCACGTTCCTCTTCCAGCGTGTCGCGCTCGGCGTTGAGCTTCATTTCCTCCAGCCGTGCCAGTTGCCGCAGGCGGGTTTCCAGAATGTAGTCGGCCTGTTCTTCCGACAGCTTGAAGCGCGCGATCAGGGCGGGTTTGGGCTCGTCCTCGTAGCGCACGATGCGGATGACTTCATCGAGGTTGAGGAAGGCGATGCGCAGGCCTTCCAGCAAATGCAGGCGGCGTTCGACCTTTTCCAGCCGGTGCTTGAGGCGGCGCGTCACCGTGTCGGTGCGAAAGCGCAGCCATTCCTCCAGTATCTGCTTCAGCGTCTTGACCTGCGGGCGGCCGTCCAGCCCGATCATGTTGAGGTTGACGCGGAAGCTTTTTTCGAGGTCGGTGGTGGCGAACAGGTGCTGCATCATCGCGCCGGTGTCCACGCGGTTGGAACGCGGGATCAGCACCAGCCGCACCGGGTTCTCGTGGTCGGACTCATCGCGCAGGTCTTCCAGCATCGGCAGCTTCTTGGCACGCATCTGCGCTGCGATCTGCTCGATGACCTTGGCCGGCGAGACCTGGTGCGGCAGCGCGGTCAGCACGATGTTGCCGCGTTCCTCGGTGTACACCGCGCGGCAACGCACCGAACCGTAGCCGGTCGCGTACATCGCTGCCAGTTCGTTGCGCGGCGTGATGATTTCCGCGGCGGTCGGGAAATCCGGGCCCTGGATGTGTTCGCACAGCTCCGCGATGCTGGCGGAAGGCTCGTCCAGCAAGTGGATGCAAGCCGCGATGACCTCGCGCAGGTTGTGCGGCGGAATGTCGGTGGCCATGCCGACCGCGATGCCGGTGGCCCCGTTGAGCAGCACGTGCGGCACGCGCGCCGGCAGCCATGACGGTTCCTTGAGCGTGCCGTCGAAGTTGGGCGACCAGTCCACCGTGCCCAGGCCCAGTTCGCCCAGCAGCAGCTCGGCGATCGGGGTCAGGCGCGACTCGGTGTAGCGCATCGCGGCGAACGACTTGGGATCATCCGGCGAGCCGAAGTTGCCCTGGCCGTCGATCAGCGGATAGCGGTAGCTGAAGGGCTGCGCCATCAGCACCATCGCCTCGTACACCGAGCTGTCGCCGTGTGGATGGAACTTGCCGATCACGTCACCGACCGTGCGCGCGGATTTCTTGGGCTTGGCGGTCGCGGCCAGGCTCAGCTCGCTCATGGCGTAGACGATGCGGCGCTGGACCGGTTTGAGGCCGTCTCCGACGAACGGGAGGGCGCGGTCGAGGATGACGTACATCGAGTAGTCGAGATAGGCGCGCTCGGCATACTCGCGCAGCGGGATCTGTTCGAAACTGGATTGCAAGGCTGTCATGGCTTTCCGTGGCCCCGGCACCTGCCCGGGCTCGATGCGTATCCGGTCAATTGTCGCGGGATGCGCCGGTCAATGCACGCGCTCGATTGCGCCGCTGGAATCCGGGGCGGTTGCGCGGGTGCCCGGCTTGCGCCATGCGGGCGGGACCACGCCTGGAACGCGCTATGATTGTCGCGTTTCCAGGATGCGCGCGTCATGACTGACGTTGTGCCACGCGGCGAGCGTTTCGCGGTGGATGCAGTTCGCAGCGAACTGCAGCGAATCCTTGCGAGCAGCGAATTTGCCGCCGCGCCCACACTCAGCCGTTTCCTGCGCTACATCGTGGAGTACTGGGTCGACCACGGGGACGAGGCGCCGAAGGAGTACGCGCTGGGGGTGGAGGCCCTTCAGCGCGGGGCCGCGTTTGATTCCGACGTGGACACGAGCGTACGCGTGCATGCGCGCCGCCTGCGCGTGCGGCTGGCGCGATATTACGAGGTCGCGGGCCGTGACAATCCGATCCGCCTCAGCGTGCCCAAGGGGCATTACCGGATCGAGATTCTTGAGCGTGCGACCGCCAGCGCTGCGGACGCGGGGGTTTTCGGCCCGTCCATTGGCGTGCTGCCGTTTGCCAACATGAGCGGAGATCCGGAGCAGGAGTACTTCAGCGACGGCATCACCGAGGACATCATCACCGACCTCAGCAAGGTCTCGGCGCTGCGGGTTGCCTCGCGCAACCGTTCCTTCGCGTACAAGGGCACGGCCGCTGAAACGCGCGAAGTCGCGCGTGCGCTGGGTGTCGGCCATGTGTTGTGCGG
>JAICHS010000090.1 GCA_025924775.1 Rhodanobacteraceae bacterium | reverse complement strand
GTGGTATTCCCAGCGAGTTCCTCAACTTTCCCGACGAGGACCACTTGGTGCTGAAGCCGCAGAACAGCGTGATGTGGCACGACACGGTGCTGGCGTGGCTCAAGCGCTGGACGGGGCCGGATGCGGCCGCGGCGGAGCAGTCCGGCGCGAGCGAAGCGAAGCCAAAAACAGAACACTGACGCGGAAGGGCCTGGCACCTGGGTGAGTGCCGCCGCCAAGAACCGGCGGCCGCGCCCAAGGTTCGCTCGCGCGTTGCCGTGCCGCGAACGTTCCGTTCGTCGCGGCTGCGCAGCGCTTGCCCGATGGGCTGGTTGCCTACACCCACCCCGCCAATTG
This sequence comes from Rhodanobacteraceae bacterium, assembly GCA_025924775.1. Taxonomy (GTDB): domain Bacteria; phylum Pseudomonadota; class Gammaproteobacteria; order Xanthomonadales; family Rhodanobacteraceae; genus 66-474. The sequence goes on along the minus strand of JAICHS010000090.1, from coordinate 7,913 downwards.
CCGCATCGCGATGGCGGCCAGTGCGGTGGCGTGGGCGGTGGACGCGTTGAGCGAGGGGATGTAGCGGAACTGCTTGCCGCCGTTGGTCAGGAAGGTGGTGCGATAGCGCAGCGCGACTTCTTCCAGGGTTTCCAGGCAGTCCACCGCGAAGCCGGGGCACAACACGTCCAGGGTTTGCACGTCCTGGCGCGCGAGTTGCTCGATGGTTTCGTCGGTGTAGGGACGCAGCCAGGGTTGCCGGCCCAGGCGCGACTGGAACGTCACCAGCAGTTCGTCGTCGGCCATTCCCAGCGCGTCGCCCAACCGGCGCGCCGTTTCGTGGCATTGGTCGGGATACGGGTCGCCGGCTTCGGCATAGCTTTGCGGAATGCCATGGAAGCTCAACAGCAGTTTTTCGCCGCGCCCGTTTTTGGCCCAGTGATCCTGCACGCTGGCGGCCAGCGCGGCGAGGTAACCGGCATCGGCGTGGTAGTCGTTGAGGGTACGCAGTTCGGGTGGCCAGCGCAGCCGTTGCATGGCGCGCGTGACGGCATCCAGCGCCGCGCCGCTCGACGTCGCGGAATATTGCGGGAACAGCGGCAACGCCAGGATGCGGCGCACCCCGCGCGCCAGCAGCGATTCGAGGGTCGCCAGTGTCGCGGGCTCGCCGTAGGTCATGGCCAGCGCCACTTCGACCCGCCCTGAGGTTTGCCGGTCGAGCTCGGCGCGTACGGCCTCGGCAAGTCGTTCGCTGAACACCAGCAGTGGCGAGCCGTCGTCCCGCCAGATCTTGGCATAAGCCTCGGCGGATCGGCGCGGGCGGGTGCGCAGGATGTAGCCGTGCAGCACCGGCCACCACAGCCAGCGTGGGGCTTCGATCACGCGCGGATCGGACAGGAACTCGGCGAGGTAGTCCGTGACCGCGTCGGTGGTTGGGGCGGCCGGAGTGCCAAGGTTCAGCAAAAGCACCGCCACGCGCGGCGCTGTCCGCGGTTCAGTGGCGGTATCGAAACCGATGTAGCGGGGCATGGGCTGGCCAGCGTGTGCCAAGACCGCCACAGTCTGCCACAGCACCCGGGTGCGGGCACCCTGGACGCGGGCTGTCCACGGCCGCCGCGGTGCCGCGGGTAGCGTTAACGCTGAAGCACCGTTTCCGCCGTGGTGCTGCGATACACTTGGGCTTGGCGGGAAGCGGCGGCCTACATCCGTGGCCGCGACGCATGATTCCGCACGAGGTTGTCATGGGTTTTGACAGTATCTGGCATTGGTTGTTGTTGCTCGTCATCGTGCTGGTGGTGTTTGGCACCAGCAAGCTGACCCGGGCGGGTTCCGACCTGGGCAAGGCCGTGCGCGGGTTCAAGAAGGCGCTGAATGGCGATGACGATGAAGACGCCAAGGCGAAGGCTGCTGCCGCGACGAACGAAAAGCTGCAGGCTGACCCGCCTGCGGCCGCAAGCGCCGCGCAGCCGGAACCACGCGAGTCCGCCGAGTCGAAGTCCGACTCGAAGTGACCGGGGCGGTACGCCGCGATGATCGAGCTCAGCTTCTCGAAGCTGCTGCTGCTGGCCGTGATTGCGCTGGTGGTGCTGGGGCCGGAAAAACTGCCCAAGGCCGCGCGCATGGCCGGCGCCATGCTGCGGCGCCTGCGGCTGGGCTGGGACAGCGTTCGCAGCGAAGTGGAACGCGAGCTTGAGCTGGAGGAAATCCGGCGTTCGGCGAAGGAGGCCGCCGATCGCGCGGACGCACTGCGCAAGACGGTCGATGGCGAATTGCACGCGGCGCACGCGTCGGTGAACGACACGCTGGCGCAGGTCGCCGACGTGGCCAGCGCGACCGACACTCCCACGCAACCGTCGGAGCCGCGCGATGGCCAAGCCTGAAGACGACTCCGACACCGACCCGGGCTTCGACCTGGAACAGGGCCTGTTTTCGCATCTGCTAGAACTGCGCGCGCGCCTGATCAAGGCCATTGCCTGCGTGCTGGGCGTGCTGGTGTGCCTGGTGCCGTTCGCCAACCGCCTGTACTCGTGGCTGGCCGAGCCGCTAGTGAAGCGCCTGCCGCACGGCGCACACCTGATCGCAACGCAGGTGGCCAGCCCGTTCCTCACGCCGCTAAAGCTGGCCTTCTACGTGGCGCTGTTCGTCAGCATGCCGGTCATCGTGTACCAGTTGTGGGCGTTCGTCAGCCCCGGCCTGTACCGGCATGAGAAGCGCCTGGCGCGGCCGCTGCTGGCGGCGGCGGTATTCCTGTTCTATTGCGGCTGCGCGTTCGCGTATTTTTTGGTGCTGCCGGCGGCGTTCCGTTTTCTCACCGCGGTCACGCCGAGCGGCGTCGAGATGATGACCGACATCACGCACTATCTCGATTTCGTGATGATGGTGTTCTTCGCGTTCGGCCTGTGCTTCGAGATACCGGTGATCCAGGTGGTGGTGGCGGCGACCGGCCTGGTCAGCCTGCAGAAGCTCAGAAACTGGCGCCGCTATGCGATTGTCGTGGCCGCCGCGGTGGCCGCGGCCATCACGCCGCCCGACATCACCTCGATGCTGTTGCTGCTGATACCGATGGTGATCCTGTACGAGCTCGGCATCATCGCGGTGCGCGTGCTGGTGAAACCCAAGCCGGGTTCGGACGCCGCGCAGGCGTCGTGATGCGATGCCCGGGCCGCAGCGCAAGATCGTGCACGTGGACATGGATGCGTTTTACGCATCGGTGGAGCAGCGCGACGATCCGGCGCTGCGTGGCCGGCCGCTGGTGGTGGCATGGAAGGGCGCGCGTTCGGTGGTGTGCGCCGCCAGTTACGAGGCGCGCAAGTTCGGCGTGCATTCGGCCATGCCCGCGCTGCGCGCCGAGCGCCTGTGCCCGCAGGCGGTGTTCGTGCCGCCCGACTTCACGCGCTACAAGGCCGCATCGCGGCGCGTGCGTGAAATCTTCGCGCGGCACACCGACCTGATCGAACCCTTGTCGCTGGACGAGGCCTATCTGGACGTGACGCAGCCGAAGTCGGGCCTGGCTTCGGCCACCGCGATCGCCGAGGCGATCCGGGCCGAGATCCGCGCGGTGACGCGGCTGACCGCGTCGGCGGGCGTCGCGCCCAACAAGTTCCTGGCCAAGATCGCATCGGATTTCCACAAGCCCGACGGGTTGATGGTGGTGCGTCCGCGCGCGGTGCTGGCGTTCCTGGCGCCGCTGGCGGTCGCGCGCCTGCCGGGCGTCGGCAAGGTGATGCACCGCAAGCTTGCCGAACTTGGCATCACCAGCGTCGCCGACCTGCGCGCCTTCGACGCCGGCGAACTGGAACGCCGCTTCGGACGCTACGGCCGGCGCCTGCACGAGCTGTCGCTGGGCGTCGACGAGCGGCCGGTGTTGCCGAATCGGCCGACCCTGCAGATTTCTTCGGAAGACACGTTCGAGCGTGACCTGCTGCTCGATGAGCTGGTGCCGTACATCGAGCGGCTCGCCGAGCACACCTGGACCGCGCACCAGCGCGAGGCGGACGGACCGCACGGACGGGTCGCGCGCACCATCGTGTTGAAACTCAAGACCGCCGATTTCCATACCCATACCCGCAGCCTGACCCCGCCCGAGCGGCCGACCTCCGCACGCCAGCTGGCGGAAATTGCGTGCGCGCTGCGCGGGCGGGTGGCGCTGCCGCGGCGCACCCGCTACCGGCTGGTGGGCGTGGGGCTGGCGGGCTTCGTCGAGCGCGACAGCTTCGAGGCGCAACCCGATTTGTTTCGCCGCTTTGCCGGCTAACATGCGCGGGCGGGTACGCTGCACGATCAGGGGTGTGTTTCTGGCGCGGCTGTCTTGCGGGAGCGCGCCGTCATCGCCTGTCGGTGGGCATCGGGTTTCGGCAGAATATCAATGCCGACTCGGCCATCTCGTGGCAAGTCGTGCGTCCATCTGAGGATCCCGAGAAGGAATGTCCATGCGACACACACGCAAGGCCACGGCAGGGAGTGTCGTACTGTCGCTGCTGCTGGCCGCCGCACCCGCCGCGGCACGGGACTATTCATTCCTGGGCGACTGGCCCACGCACACCACGTTCGCGGACGGTACCGACTTTGGCGCCAAGCTGCTCTTTCAATACGACGTGAACGATTTCTCGCACGACAACGGATTACTGCCGGACGCGCACACCAACCGACGCAGGTACTTCGGGCTGTATCTGAAGAAGAAGGGCGTTTACGACGCCGTCGCGCAGTACGATTTTCAGTCAAGGAAATGGCAGGACGCGTATGTGCGCGTGCAATCGAAGGTCCTGTTCGGCAGGGATATCGGCGCGCTCCGTGCCGGCTACAGCAAGACGCCGGTCGGTTTCGAAGGCAACACCAGCACCCCCTCCGGTAGTTTCATCGAGCAGGCGCTGCCGACGCAGGCGGTCTACGAAAGCCGTCGCGTGGGCGTGGATTGGGCGTTGTACCGGCCGGCGTGGCTGGCGCAGGCCGGCTACTACGACGGCAGCGACCTGGAAGGCACCAACGACGGGCACACGCTGGCCGGGCGCGTGGCGTGGGTGCCGCGGAACCGCCCCGGCGACGTCCTGCACTTCGGCATCTCCGCTTCGCGTGAAGCGCGGGAAGCGACCACCAGTACCCGCGGCGTACTGCGGGTGCCGTCCGCGAAATTCAGTGCGACGCCTGAGGCCGGCTTGTCGCCGCTGAAACTGGTCAATTCGGGCAAGCTTGCGAACGCCACCGACATCGACCGCACCGGCCTGGAGGGGTTATGGATCCACGGGCCGTGGTCGCTGCAAGGTGAATACCTGCGTGCGTCGACCGCTTTCAGCGACGGACGGCCCGACTACCGCATCGACGGCTGGTACGCGTTCACAAGCTGGGTCGCGACGGGCGAATCGCGCGCGTACAAGGGCGGCAATGTCGGCAACGTCGTGCCGTCGCGGTCGTGGGGTGCGCTGGAATTCCTGCTGCGCTACAGCACGCTCGATCTCGACCACGCCCCGATCATGGGCGGCCGCGAACGCGACTGGACCCTCGGTGCCAACTGGTACCTCGGCAAGCACCTGAAACTGCAGGCCAACTACGTCCGCGCTTTCAGCGACCGCAAGGGCCTCGTCGTCAACCCGCGCATCTTCGAACTGCGCGCACAGATTGCGTTTTGAGGCAAGTCACCAACATCCGGCGTTGCCAGCGCGGACCTGCACATCATCTGATCGGTTTTTCGCGATCGTTGAGCATTGCATCTGCAAGCTTCACGCTGACGTAAACTGGCTGGTCGGGGGTGACGTGCCTGTAGCGGTTGTCATTCCCGAAGCGGCGACGTGTCGCGCAGAAACACCGGCAGGTCGGTGACGGGGGGCGTGATGCCGGCCAGCCGCAACATGGCCGTGATGTGTCCACGATGGTAGGTCGTATGGTTGACGACGTGCAGCATGATGTCCTCGCGACTCAACGCGCCGTCACCGCCGCCAATGAAGGTGAAATCGACGACCTCGCCGGCCCGGTCGGGCGTCAGTGCGGCCGCGTATGCGCTGAACCATGCATCGAGTTCGCACTGCATCCCGTGCAGCTCGGCGAGTGGGGGCGCCGATTCCGGGTTGCGCGTGGCAAAGCCGTGCGCCACGCCAAGCAGGTGCGCTTGCCACACCACGTCGATCAGGCGGACGTGGTTGAGCGTGCGCAGGATGTTGCCCGCGAAGATCGACGTGGGTGCCGCGAGGATTGCCACCGGCAGCGGCGCCAGCGCCGCGTACAGGCACGCGTCGGCCCACGCCTTGTAATGCGTGAGCGTTTGCAGGTGCGGCACGGGCGATGGCGCCGTGGTCATGCCTATTTCCGCTTGGGAAGGTACAGGTCGGTGATGGTGCCCTCCGCAACTTCCGCAGCCATGCCGACCGATTCGCCCAGCGTCGGATGTGGGTGGATGGTCAGTGCGATGTCGGCGACTTCCGCACCCATCTCGATCGCCAGCGCGATTTCGGAAATCAGGTCGCCCGCGTGCACCCCGACAATGCCGCCGCCGATCACGCGGTGGGTGGCTTCGTCGTAGATCAACTTGGTGAAGCCCTCGCTGCGGTCCATGCCCAGCGCGCGGCCCGAAGCCGCCCACGGGAACTTGCCGACACCGACCTTGAGACCCTTGGCCTTGGCTTCGCGCTCGGTGACACCGACCCACGCGATTTCGGGATCGGTGAACGCGACCGAGGGCACCACTCGCGCATCGAAATGGCGTTTCTGGCCGGCCGCCGCTTCGGCCGCCGCGTGGCCTTCGTGCACGGCCTTGTGCGCCAGCATCGGCTGGCCGACCAGGTCGCCGATCGCGAAGATGTGCTCAACGTTGGTGCGCATCTGGGTATCCACCGGAATCAGGCCGCGTTCGGTCGTGGCAACCCCGGCCTTGTCGGCGCCGATCTGGTTGCCGTTGGCGCTGCGCCCGACCGCAACCAGCACGCGGTCGAAGGTCTTTTTCTCCGGGATGCTGTCGCCTTCGAATTCGCAGGCGATGCCGTTTTTCTGCGCCTTGGCGGCGGTGACTTTGGTCTTCAGGTGCACCGCGACGCCCTGGTTCTTCAGGCGTGTGGCGAGCGGGCGCACAAGGTCCGTATCCGCGCCGGGCATCAACTGCTCCATGAACTCGACCACGGTGACGGCGCTGCCGAGTGCGCGATAGACCGTCGCCATTTCCAGGCCGATGATGCCGCCGCCGACCACCAGCAGGTTCTTCGGCACGTCGCGAAGCTGCAGTGCGCTGGTGGAATCCAGCACGCGCTCGTCGTCCCATGGGAACATCGGCAGATGCACCGCCTGCGAGCCCGCGGCGATGATGGCCTGCTCGAAACGGATCAGTTGCTTGTCCTTGCCATGGACGACTTCCAGCTCGTGCGGCGACAGGAACGTGCCGACACCCTGGATCGCGCGCACCTTGCGCTGCTTGGCCATGCTGGCGAGGCCGCCGGTGAGCTTGCCGACGGTCTTGTCCTTGAAGTCGCGCAGCTTGCCGAGGTCGATCTTCGGCTTGCCGAACGTGATGCCGTGCGCGGCCATCAATTCGGCTGCATCGATCACTTCGGCCGCATGCAGCAGCGCCTTGGACGGGATGCAACCGACATTCAGGCAGACGCCGCCCAGCGTGCCGTAGCGTTCGACCAGCACCGTGTCGAGGCCGAGGTCGGCGGCGCGGAACGCCGCGCTGTAGCCGCCGGGGCCGGAGCCCAGCACCAGCATTTGGCATTCCACGTCCGCCTTGCGGCCGGTTGCGCCCGCACCTTGCGGCGCCGCGTTTTGCCCCTCTCCCTCCGGGAGAGGGTGCCCCGGAGGGGCGGGTGAGGGTTCGGTCTTGTTTGAAGCAGGGGGTGCGTCGGTTGAAGGTTGGGTGGAACCCGAACCCTCACCCCCAGCCCCTCTCCCGGCGGGAGAGGGGGGCGAAGCAGCATCGGCAGATTTCGCACCGGCGTCGCCTTCTGCTTCCACAGTCGCGATCACGTCGCCCTGCTTGACGTTGTCGCCGACCTTCACTTTGATTTCCTGGACGATACCGGCCGCGCTCGCGGGCACCTCCATCGTGGCCTTGGCCGACTCCAGCGTCACCAGACCCTGGTCCTTGTCCACGTGGTCGCCGGGCTTGACCATCACCTCGATCACCGGCACGTCGGAAAAGTCGCCGATGTCCGGCACCTTCAATTCAATCGTCTTGGCCATGCTGGACCATCCTCGTTGTTGGATCTTCGGGCCCGGGGTGCGCACGCACCCGGATGTCACGTTGCGGAATCGGGATCTCGATGCCGTATTTTTGCAGCGCATCGTGCAGCGCCCAGTTGTAGGCGGCCTCGACCCCGCGCACGCGCTTGGTCGCCTCCGGGGTCAGCCACACCACCAGCGCGAAGCGCAGCGCATAGTCGTCGAACGCCATCAGCCATACCTGGGGCCGCCGCTCTTCGCTTTGCACCAGCGTGAACGGTACCGCCGCCGCGGCT